>CALMHN010000051.1 GCA_937863745.1 uncultured bacterium
ACATCTTGCCAAGTTAATAGGAGCAAAAAAGGGTGACTTTATAAAGATAAAAGAGAACTTAGATAAATTAGCTCAATTTGGTTTTGTTATTGAGGAATTTGGCATTAATACATTTGTTGTAAAGGAACATCCAACTTGGTTAAGAGAAGGCTATGAAGAAGAAACGATAAGAAAAATATTTGACTTGGTAATAAATGAAACAAATTTTGATCCAGTTAAGTTTAATAATCGAGTTCTTGCGACAATTGCGTGTAAAATGAGTGTAAGAGCAAATGAACATATAACTATGGAAGAAGCAAAGTCAATACTAGATCAATTAGTTTTATGTGAACAACCTTATAATTGCCCTCATGGTAGGCCAACAATTATTCATTATACAACGTATGAACTTGAAAGAATGTTTAAGAGAGTTATGAATTAGGAAGATTAGATCTTCCTTTTTATTTACAAAAATTTACAAATTATTGATTTACTTTATTGTTTATTGGTGGTATTAGATGTATATTATATGTAGACAGTGGTAGAAAGTGGAAGAAAGTGGGGAATTCCATATGCTAATGGGTGAATATCATCATAATATTGATGAAAAGAAAAGGTTAGTAATGCCAAGCAAATTCCGTTCTGAACTTGGCGAACAGTTTATCTTAACTCGTGGGTTGGATAAGTGTTTATTTGTTTATTCTATGGATGACTGGAATAAATTAGTCGAAAAGCTAAAGACTTTACCTTTTACTCATAAAGATGCAAGGAATTTCACTAGATTCTTACTATCTGGTGCTACTGTGTGCGAGCTTGACCAAGCTGGCCGAGTTTCGATTACCTCCCCATTGATCGAATACGCCGGTTTAACAAAGGAATGCGTTATAATCGGCGCCAACGATCGTCTTGAAATATGGTCTGAAGATTCTTGGAATAAATTTATGGAAGATAACATAGATAATTTATCAGATATTGCTGAAAACTTATTTACGTCAGGTGATTACAATGCATTATAGCGTTTTATTAAATGAATCTATTGAAGGATTAAATATTAGACCAGATGGTATTTATGTTGATTGTACTCTTGGATATGCAGGTCATTCAAAAGAAATACTAAAAAGACTTAAATCAGGTCACTTATATGCTTTTGATCAAGATAAAGAAGCAATTTCTTATGCCGACAAAGTATTAGCAAGTATTGGTGATAATTATACGATTATTCATTCTAACTTTGTTAATCTAAGTGAAGAACTTCACAAGTTAGGCGTAGAACATGTTGATGGAATATTATTTGATTTAGGATTTTCTTCTCCACAGATAGATAATCCTGAAAGAGGATTTTCTTTCATGAAAGATGGTTCTTTAGATATGCGTATGGATCAAGATCAATCTTTATCAGCCTATGATGTTGTTAATAAGTATAAAGAAAGTGATTTAGTAAATATTTTTTATAAGTATGGTGAAGAAAAATTTTCACGTAGCATTGCTAAAAATATTATAAAAAATAGACCAATTAATTCTACATTAGAATTAGTTGAAGTTATTAAAACTTCAGTTCCTTACAAGTATGAAATTACTAGACATCCTGAAAGGGAAATATTTCAAGCTATAAGAATAGAAGTTAATCATGAATTAAGTGTTCTTGAGGATGTATTACCTCAAAGCATTAATATATTAAATAAAGGTGGAAGAATAAGTGTTATAACATTTCATTCTCTTGAAGATAGAATTGCTAAACAAATATTTAAAGCCAATAGTGAAGTTAATCAAGTTTTTTCAGGTTTAAGGGATGAAGAAATTCCCGAAAACTATAAACCTAAGTTAAAACTTATAAATAAAAAACCAATCTTAGCAAGTGAAAAAGAACTACTTGAAAATTCAAGAAGTAAAAGTGCTAAGTTAAGAATAGTAGAAAGGGTGTAATTTATATGAAAAAGACTACAAAAATGGGTCCTAAAATTCATGGCTGTGAGAAAGTATTTATAACTATTATAGTTATATTGATGATACTATCACCAATTGTGGTTGTTTATACAAGAGCTTCTCTTGCTGCTTCTAATATTGAAGTAGAAAAGATGAAGTCTAAAATTAGTGATCAAGAGAATGTAAATTCTAGTCTATCAATGCAAGTAGACGAACTTGCTAGTCTTTCAAATATTCAAAACATTGCAAGTACTTACGGTTTAAGTTATAATAATGATAATATTATTGTTATAAAATAAAGGAAGATATAAATATGAAATATACGAACAATACAATTAGATTTAATGTACTTTTTATCATTTGTGTTGTTCTTTTATTTTGCGCTTTTATTGTTAAAGTCGCTTATGTTGCTTTAAATGATAATGTAGAAGGCACAGATATTGCTCAGCTTGCGGAAAATAGAGCCACTGTTACTGAAAGTATTGAAGCTGAACGTGGTAATATTTATGATTCGTTTGGTAATGCTTTAGCATTAAATGTTAATTCTTATACGGTTATTGCTTATTTATCTTCTAGTCGTACAACTGACCAAAATAATCCTAAGCATGTTGTAGATAAAGAAACTACAGCTAAGAAGTTAGCTGATATATTATATCCTGGAGAAGATAAGTATAGTTATATATTAGGTTTGTTAAATACAAGTGGTGCTTATCAAGTAGAACTTGGTTCTGGTGGTAAAAATATTAGTGAATATACTAAAAATGAAATAGAGAAGTTAGATTTACCTGGAATTGATTTTGTTAAGACTTTTAAGAGATATTATCCATATGGAGACTTTGCTTCTTATATAATTGGTTATGCTAAGAAATATAATACTGATGGAGTTGATTCATTAGTTGGTGAACTTGGTATAGAAGGTTATTGTGATCGTTATTTAAAGGGTACTGATGGTTGGACAACGTATCAACAAGATGCTTATGGTTATGCTTTAGCTGATAAGGAGTCTTATACTCAAGATGCTGAAGATGGATATGATATTTATCTTACAATTGATCCTCAAATACAAATGTTTTTAGATGATGCTGTTAATAAGTTTAAAGATCCAACATATGATATATCATGGGTTACAATTACGGTTGCTGATGCTTCAACTGGGGCAATCATTGGAAGTTCTTCTAGTCCATCATTTAATCCAAATTTATTAAATATTACTGATTATAATAATCCTTTAACGTCTTATGCTTATGAACCTGGTAGTACAATGAAGATATTTTCATTTATGAGTGCTATTGAGGAAGGCTTGTATAAAGGTGATGATACTTATCCATCTGGTTCTATACAAGTTGATGATTATAAAATTTATGATTGGAATAAAACAGGGTGGGGTTCTATTACATATGATCGAGGATTTACTTATTCTTCGAATGTAGCGGCTGTTAGATTATCACAAATGTTAGGTAAGAATAAATTATATAGTTATTATTCTAAACTTGGTTATGGCTCTCAAACAGGTATTGAACTTGCTAATGAGTATAATGGTGATATTGGCTTTGAGTATGCATCTGAAGTGGCATCAGCTTCATATGGTCAAGGTATTACGGTTACACCTGTACAAATGATTCAAGCTTTAACAACATTAACAAATGATGGTACGACTTTAAAACCTTATGTTATTTCAAAGATTGTTAATCCTAATACAGGAGAGACAGTTTATGAAGGTAAAAGAAACGAAGTTAATAAAATATATTCAACATCCACGGTCAATAAGATGATTGACTTAATGGATCAAACAGTTAATTCGGAAGACAAGGCTGTTACTGGTGCTGCTTATAGTACTGATGCAGTTAGATTAATTGGTAAAACAGGTACATCAAATTATACGGGTGATGATGGTTACGTTGAAGGTACTTATAATAATATTAGATCTTTTGCTGGAGTATTTCCTAAAGATGATCCTCAGTATATAATTTATGTTGCGGTAAAAGATTTTCATGGTAATACTAAATCAATGGGTAATATTGTTAAATCACTTGTTGAAAATGTTGCTAAATATAAGAATCTCGATAAGAGAGAATCAAATGCTGATGATTCAAAAATTGTGACGATTCCTAATTTGATTAATACAACAACAATTAGTGCATCAGCCACTCTTAGTTCTTTGGGTGTTCCTACTGTAGTTATTGGTGATGGAAGTAGGGTAATATATCAAAGTATAAGCGCTAATACAAAGACTAGTAAAAGTTCAAGAATATTTATTGGTACAAACGGAACTAACATTACAATGCCAGATATGACTAATTGGTCTTCTAAAGATTTGGTTGCTTTTTGTAACCTTATTGGTATAAAATATGAATTGAATGGATATGGATATGTAAGTAGTACATCAATTGTACCGGGAACCGTTATTGATACAACGGGTGATGTTACATTGAGTGCAAATCTTACTAATATTAATCCAGAATCTCTTTCAAATGAGGTGGTTAGCAATGGCTAAAAATATAAAAGAAGTTAAAAAAGAGAAAAAATTTAGTTTTAAAAAGGTAATGGAAGTATTAAAAAAGATATTTAATAATCCAAAGATAATTATTATAGCTTTAAGCATAATATGTATTATATTATTAATTGCTTTAGTTAAGGGTAATAAAAAAGAAGCGTTTTATTTTGGTGATTCTCAAACTAGTGATTTGACTATTCAAGATATTCATTATTTTACTAATAAGAAAATAAATTATTTCTATTCAAGTGGAGCAATATTTAGTGGAGATGATAAGCAAATATATGCTTATAAAGTTGGTTATTATGTTGTAGATAAGAATAATAATTATATTGAATTTGCTACATATGCTAATGTTTTAAGCAATGCTGTATCTTTAAAAGATATTGTTGCTATTAATAGTGCATTTAGTGTAGCTGAGTATACGGGTAATGCTTCTTTATTTACAAGTGATGTACTTGCTAATATGAATAATTTACATTTTGTTATTCAGGCTAGTACAGTTAAAGATGCTGATACTTATGATGTTTATTTAGATTATCCAATTAATGTCAAAGAAGTTATTAGTTAAACAAGCAAATTGCTTGTTTTTTTTATTTACACTTGGATGTTGATTATTATTGGGAGTCTTTTGTATAATGATTTTATAAGGTAATTTTTTTGGTGGTCGATTTATGAATAATTTGTTACAACTGGTTGTGAAAAAAATTAATTTTATAATAACTTTATTTATGATTTTTTTATTGTCGTTTATTACTTTGGGTTATGGCTTATATGATGAAAATTTAGCAAATAGTGGTAGTGTTGTATTAAATGAACCTGGAGTCATTATTAGCGATATTTCTGTTCAAAGTACTAACAATACAATTAATGTTTCAACAGATAGCGGAAGAAGTTTTAGCGATTCAACTTATTATGATACTAGCAATGTAAAATTTAGTATAAGCAAGGGAAGTTCTTCAACAATAACTTATGTATATACAATTAAGAACCAGGGAAGTACAAAGGTTACTTATACAGGTTATAAGTTTAATAATACAAGTGATATTAGTAGTTTACCTGTTCCATATGTTGAAGGTATTTCTAAAGGAGATACAATTGAACCTTATCAATCAAAAAAAATATATGTTACTTATTATTATAATGAATCTGTTACAAGTGATAAATCTGTTAGTTATTCTAATACTTTTTCTTTTGTAAGTGGAAGTAAAACTGTTGATGGGGATAGTATAAGCGGTAATGCTTATTTAGTTAATTATAATGAAACCACTAAAATAGCTACTGTTAAATTAAACATTAATAATAAATATGATTCATCCATTAGATTTAGTTTAACGTCTAGTAATGATAAAGTAGTTTTGGTGGATTCTAGTGGGAATCCTTATACTTATAATATTTCTATGAATTATAATGAGAATGGCGTTTATACAATATATTTATTATATTCTGGAGATAGCACAGATTCTACCTCAATTGGTGCTTTATTACATGATGGGGGAAATTGTTTAATAGGTGATGCATTTGTAATTAGTAATTATAGTGATTCCATATTAAATGGTGCTGATCCTGTTTTGGGGAGCGATATGATTCCGGTAGTTATCAATGACGAAGGAAAAGCAGTTTACGCTAGTTCTTCTTCAAAATGGTATGATTATACTAATGCTAATTGGGCTAATGCGGTTATTCTTAAAAGTGGAGTATCTTATAAAGTTGGTGATACTATCAATTCAAGTGATATAGATTCTTATTTTGTATGGATTCCTAGATATAGATATCAATTATGGAATACGACAGTCACCAAAGCTAGTGTATCAGTTCCTTTTAATATAAAAGTTGTTTTTGAATCGAAGGATGTAAGCCCTTCAACGGGTACAAGTGATGGTGAATATTTAACACATCCAGCTTTTACAAATTTTAACGTTAATGGCTTATGGGTTGCTAAGTTTGAAATATCTGGTAGCTCTACTGATGTTAATGTTTTCCCTAACGTGGTATCGCTTAGAAGTCTTACTGTTGGTAAACTTTTTACGGCTATGTATAATTATGATCGAACTGATGATTCACATATGATGAAAAATACTGAATGGGGCGCAATTACTTATTTAACCTATTCAGTTTATGGTAATAAGACAGAAGTATATAATAATAACAATAGCAAGCGTTTAACTGGTTGTGGTGGTACTGCAAGAAATACTGCTTCTTCATCTATTTGTACCAATGCTTATGGTAGTGTTTCTGTTTATCATCAATCTACATCAGGTAATATTTCTGGAATATTTGATATGTCTGGTGGATCTTGGGAATATTTAGCGGCTCATGCTGATGGCTATTTAGGAAACTCCGGACTAACCGTTTCTCAATATGATAGTAAATATTTTGATATTTATCCTGCTGATTCGGGCTTTGATACTTATACTTATAGGATATTAGGTGATGCAACAGGAGAGATGGGGCCTTTCACCAATCATCATACAGCTTGGTGGAATGAATTCAATAGGTTTGTATCTTCTGCTTATCCTTGGATAGCACGAGGCGCTGCTTATAGTGAAACTAATTCTTCTGGCCTTTCTAATTCTGGAAGTGATACTGGTGGAGCTAATTCTGGAGGAACAGCTAGGATGGTCTTGGCTATTTCTTAGTAATTGACTTTTTTAATATTTATGATATGATTGCACTTGTGGGATTTAATATGAGTGTTATTATTGAGGAAAATATTATACATAGTAAAAGGATTGTTGACGGTAATTATGTCATTAGTTTTAATGATGGTAAAGTATTAACATTAAGACAAAGTTTATATGGCAATTCTTTTTCTTTTTTTAGTAATTTAAGTAAAGTTTATCTTGGATTAGTTGGTGATGAGATAGTATCAATTTCTAATCTTGAAAATACGAAGACGGTAATTATTAATCCAAGAGTAAATGATATTTATCGTGAAGAGATTGACAAACTTCTTTATCATAAGGGGTTCTATTTGGATGAATGTACCATCACTAATGTAGTATATAATAGTAATGGCTACATTATTAATGTCGATGAAACTGGGGAAGATAAATCATTTTATATTTTAAGATGTTGTCAGGAAGCGTCGTTATTTTTAAACTTAAGTAAAGTTAATAAAAATCTTGATTTATTATTTGTGGATGGTCGTGTAATTGCTATTTTGGATTGTACATCTATTAGATTTGGAATTATTAAGGATTGTTTAGACCAAGATAACAATGTTATTCTAAATGGTAACTTAGATTATCTTAAGAAAAGATATCATAATACTGATGACCAAATAGAAGAAATCATATACGATAATATCGTTAATAATATTGAAAAAGTTAGGTAAAATATTATATATGTAAATATAATTGAATTAAGTAAAAAGATATTCTATAATTATACTAGGTGATAGTATATGGCTAGAGTAGAAAAAGATGATAAGTTATTAGACAAAAGAACTTTGGATAAGTATCGTAAGGAAATTACAGAAGAGTTTAATGATACTTATAAAGATGAGATTGCAAAGTCTTTAGCGGATGATGTAAGAGATTCATTCAATGATTCTTACAAAAACCAAATAAAAGATGATTTAACTGTTGAAGTTAAAGATGAAGTTAAAACAAGAATTCAAAAAGAAGAAAATAAGTTAAGTAGACATAAGAGTTTTAAAATATTTAGACTATCTATTTATTTGTTAGTAATGATTGCTTGTATATTATATGTTATTTATAGATTATATATTACAAATAATATTAGTGTTTTGAAAAGCGATTATACATCTACTCAAGATGATCAAATAATTAGTAGTTTAACTACTAGTACAACAGTAGCTCATAATTTAAAATGGTATATTAATACATATAGTTACTTACTAGATAATGTATCTATAACTAATTATTCTTTATATGCTGGTACAAGTGTATTTAAAGGCGTTGATATGTCTGATAAGTTAAGCATTGCTTATAAAACATTAGGTACAACAAGTATGTCTAAAGATGGTATTATTTATACAATACCTGGAGAAAATTTAAAAAATGCTTATATTAATCTATTTGGATTAAATGATTATTCACCAGTTAATTTTAAAGTAGATAATATTACATTTGCTTATTCTTCTAGTAATGATCAATATATGGCAGTAGTAAATAATACAGATGAAGATAAAATTGTATATGGTATAACTAATATTACAGAGGATGATACTTACTTATATGTTTATACAAGAGTAGGTAGTGTTAGGGATAATAAATTATATAGTCCTTTAGATACAACTTCTCCTATTTGTGATTATTCAGCAAGTTTATCATTAAGTGATTTAAGATCACTTCCAATTATTACATATTCATTCTTAAAGGGTGATAAGTATTATTTATATAGTTTGAGTAGTGAATAAAAGTTCACTACTTTTTTAGGAGAATAAATGAAGAAAGAAACAATTTGCATATTTATTATATTAATTTTATGTGCTGGATTATATTTAATATATTATTTTATGAATCCTAATGCATTTTTAGTTAATAATAATACAACTACGACAATATCAATGGAAAATTATTATATTAAAGATAGTAATAACTATTATGCTTCATATGGTATTAATAATATTTCTAGTAAATTAGAAATTGATTTGAACAATGTTTCATTTAATTATAATAATATGGCTATAAGTATTAACAATAATAAAATTATTGATAATGTTACCTTATTAAGTGATTTTGCTAAATATGGTAATAATCTAGTTCTTATATATAAATATAATGATTCATATAAAGAGGGTATTATTATTTATGATATTAATAATAACAAATATAATATTATTGATGAACTGGATAATTTATATATTAAAGAGATTAGTAATATAAGTAGTAATTCTCTTAATATTATTGTTAGTAATGTAGATGGTAATAAGATATATGTTAATAATACAGAAGATATTTGTAATGCTATGATTAGTGATGATTATATTGTTAATGAAAACATTATCTATAATTATGATAATAGTAATAATAATTTTAGTTATGAAGTCATATCTTCAATGACTAAGGAATCTTATGTTGCTATTAATAATTTATGTTAAATAAAAAAAGCTAGAATATTCTAGCTTTTATTGTACTTATTTGGTGACCCGTACGGGGTTTGAACCCATAAGTGCATGCGTGAAAGGCATGTGTGTTAACCGTTTCACCAACGGGCCTTAAAATAAAAATGGTGGACCCAGGGAGACTTGAACTTCCGACCTCACGCTTATCAGGCGTGCGCTCTAACCAACTGAGCTATGAGTCCATACTGGTGTCCCCTTAGGGATTCGGACCCTAGACCCACTGATTAAGAGTCAGTTGCTCTACCAACTGAGCTAAGGAGACATTTCGTAAGTACTTATTCATTATAACATACTTTAGATAAAAATCTAGTGGTAAATTTAAAAAAATGAGAAAAATAGGGTCGTATTTGTGCTATTGATTTAAAATATTAGGCATATTATAATAAATTTAGGAAGAAAATGCTTATGAAGAAGATATTAATATATGTTAATTATACGGCTAGTTATAGTGTAGATAGGGAGATTATGATACTATCTAATGTTTTAAGTAGCCTTTATAAAATAGAGATTGTTACTTTAAAAAAGAATGATGATATATATATTAATAGTAAAAATATTAATATTAAGTATTTAAAATATGATAATAATATTAAATTTATAAATGATATTAAATTTAATAATGATATAAAAAATAG
>CALMHN010000052.1 GCA_937863745.1 uncultured bacterium
GTTAATATCAAACTCAATTATCATAAACACAGGAATTGATAATATAAAACCATCTATTAAATCCATTATTACTGATAACTTATTTCTATTACTTTTATTATCTTTTAACTTATACTTTTTAATAATATATTTACTACTCTTTTGTAATCCTAATTCATCTTGTTTTTTTCTAATAACTTGATTAAAAATTAAGAATACAGCAAGTATAATAACCAGCACTAATAAATATACTAATACATATTTCATATTATCCTCCTTTAAAAACAAAAAAAGATGATACCCAAAGGACGAGTTTCCTCGTGGTACCACCTTAATTACTTCTTATTTAATGATAAAGGTTTTAAACCTAACACATCCAAGAACAAGTTCAAATACTATTATTAACTATTTACACCATCCATAGTCTCTCTTTAAATATTAAGTATTTTACTACTTTCTCTTCCTTTGCTTAAGAATTAGTTTACTAAACTTCTGCCATATATTCAAGTAATTTTAAGAATAAATTAATATATTTATTATTAACTCCAAGTTTATGTAATTTTCTTACTTCAATACGTTTTTGTTTAATTTCCATATCTGAAAGTAATATATCACTTATAGCCTCTTTAGTCTTAGTTAAAATAGGTAAATCATTAAGAATTGATTCTATATCATCATTAACTAATCTTAAAGCATCTATTTCAATATCTTTACCCTTACAATTAACTGTAATTTGTTTCAAAGTTGAAAGTCCAGGTAATTCTACTACAAAATCATTATCATCAACATAGAAATTAGCACCTTTAACTTTTTCTGCTCCAACATGTATTATTACTTCATCAGGTTCTTTTGTATTTCTAAATCTTAAACGATATGCCCTATAAGGAGGAGTAATACCTGACTTACCAGCAACAGGTCTAATAACAACCGTTGAATTATTCTTCATATATGTATAATCAATATTGGTCTTAATAAAGAATCCTTTTTCATGTAATGAACTTATACCATCATCTTCATACAATTCATATGTTGAAGATGCCCCAGGAAATACTTGTATTTCCATAGCTTTAGGTGCAGCCGTATTATTAAGATTCTTTTCATCTAATACAGCAAGTGGAATAATTGTACCTTGTTTAGCAAAAACTGGATAGTCTTCCTGTTTATAAAATGCTGTATAACGTCTTCCACCCATATAACGTTTACCATTTGTAAAATCATACCAAATACCTTCAGGTAAATATAATTTTAAAACTGATCTATCCATCAATTCTTCTCTCTTAGTTGTAATTGGTGCTACTAACATATTAGATCCAAAGTAATATTCATTCTTATATAAAGGTTCATCAAATATCTCAGGATATCTATAATACAAAGGCTGTACTAAAGGAAGTCCTGTTTTATGATATTTATAAGCTTCTGAATATATATATGGAATTAATGAATGTCTTAATCTTAAATATTGAGAAACTACTGACTGAGTTGTAATATCCCATTTCCAAGGTTCCCTCTTATAATATCTACCTTCATCACATGAAAGTCTTAAAATTGGTGAAAAACAACCAAATTGAACAAAACGAGCATATAACTCACCATCTTCAACACCTTGAGTATATCCACCAATATCATTTGATAACCAAGATAATCCTTCATTGGATGCACTAGCATTGTAATAAGGCATCATTTGAAGATTTTTCCATGATACTTTAGTTTCACCCGTATAAGTAATTGAATATCTATGTGCTGCCACTAATCCATTACGTCCAAATGTAATACCACGTCTATTATATATTTGTTTATAATCACTCATGTGATAATGTTCCAATGCTCTTAAAGTAACTAAATCTTTACTATTTTTATAATCAATCCAAAAGAAATCAACGCCATAATTCATCAAAGGATGTATTAAATAATCAAAATAAGAACTTAATACATTAACATTAAATACATTAAAAGGAATAACGCCATTTACTTCTTCAATACCAGATGATTTCTTAAATGGTAAAAAATAATCTTCTGTATTACTTATACCTTCACACGGATTAACTTTAACAGCTAGTCTTACATTTCTACTATGCAAATAATCAGTTAATCTTTTAGGATTTTTAAATAATTCTAAGTTAAATGATAAACCTGATTCCATCCTTGGATTTTTCTTATGCCAATAATTTCCAAGAAGTAAAACACTCATAGGTATTTGATATTTATTAAATTGAAATAATAATTTTTCTATACCTTTAGAATTATAAGCAATATTTCTATTCCACCAAACACCTAAAGCATAACGAGGTATTAAATCAGGAAATCCTGTTAATGTGAAATAATCCCTTAAACAAGAACCAAAATCCCTTTTATACATAAATACATAAGTATCTAATCTTTTATCAGTTCTCTTACCTAAAGATCCATCTTCATTAAATATTAAAGAATTAGAATCATCAATTGAAACAAATCCATCAGTAGAATATAAACCTCTTACAAAATTAGCTTTACCATCTGCACCATCTAAAGAATATCCAGGAGCCATGAAATTTCTAACTTCAGGATGATTAAAATACCAATACTTATCTGTATCATTTAAATCAACTCTAAGGTTTTGATCAGGACTTACTTTTGATCCAACAAAATCATTTTCTTTAGCATAAGTAATTGTAAAATATTCCGTCTTAATAGTTAAATATTTACTATCTTCTTTTTTCTCAAATTTCACTGCTGGAAAATTTCTATTCATAACTAGTTCAGTAGGTCTATCTTCAAAAGCACCACTTAAAGAATATTCAAATCTAATAAGAATTGGTGATAGAATAGTTATTCTATAATGGGATCCTTTTATAATACTAGATGTTCTAGCTACTATCTTACTATAATCTATTTTAAAATGTTCTTGTAAAGCCATATACACACTTCCCTATTTTCTAATGATAATTGTAACATGTTTATTTCCTATTTACAATTGACATTCTTGATTAAGTATTGTATATTACTAAGTGCGTAGTTAGGCAGTGCATTTATTTAAATATTAATGTGTTTAATTGAAATATTTCTAGTAGTTTAGACTGCCTAAATGAAAGATTATTAAACACCCTAATATAAGATTAAATGAGCTTTTCTATGAAAAATATAGAAAGGAGATTTATATATGTCAAGATACATAGGACCAGCTTATAGAAAATCAAGAAGATATGGTTTTTCTACATTAGAGAATGGTAAAGACCTTGCTAAAAGACCTTTTGCCCCTGGACAACACGGAGTTGATAGAAGAAGAAAAGCTTCTGAATATAAACTTCAATTAGATGAAAAACAAAAATTAAGATTTACTTATGGTATGACTGAAAAGCAATTCAAACGTTTAGTTGAAAAAGCTAATAAGATGGATGGTATTACAGGTGAAAACCTACTTAGATTACTAGAATCTAGATTAGATAATTTAGTATTCCGTATGGGTTTATCAAACACTAGACGTGGATCAAGACAACTTGTTAACCATGGACACATTACTGTTAATGGTGTTAAAGTTGATATCCCATCATATGAATGTAAGCCTGGAGATATTATAGCTGTTAAAGAGAACTCTCTTGAACATCCTGCTATAAAATTATCTCTAGAATCACATCCAACTACTCCAGCTTATGTTGAATTCGATGCTAAGAAACTTACAGGTTCATTTATAAGATTACCTGAAAGAAGCGAATTAAGTTCAGAAATTCAAGAAGCTTTAGTTGTTGAATACTATAATAGATAATAATAAAAGATACGTTTACAAAACGTACCTTTTTTTGTGACTAAAATTAATTTCTAGAAGAACCACCAGATTGGTTTTCTATTTCTTTTTGTTCTCTTGAAACTTGAATCATTCTATTTAATGCATGAGAATCAAAGCAAAATTTATCAGCATAAATTCCTGCATTACTAGCACTTTTCATGATTGAATTCTTAATATTGCCTATTTCTCTTGGATCTGATAAAACCGCTTCAACATATTTTTCTTTAATAACACTACTAAAATCTCCAGGATATATATAATGAACCCTACCATCACTTAACTTAACTGGTATATCACTAACAACTGAAGATTTACCCATAGCAATAATATTAGGTAAAACTTCCCTAACAATAGAATTATATATTTCATTTTTTATTCTGGCTATTTCATCAAAATTACCTTTTAAATTTTCATCACGATTAAGACATCTCTTATATAATTTATTAGTTAACATAATTGCAACATATTTATATAAAGGATAACTACTACCCTTATAATCAACATTAGTATAAATATTATTATTTATCCATATTTGCATTTGATAATTTAAGGTATCTTGAATTACTTTAGCTCTACTACTATTAAACGATTCATTTTTACCATTTACATTATATGGTTCAGAACCATAACCTATATTATCTTCAATAATACCAGATAACATAGGTGGCTTATGTAATTTAATATTTAATTTTTTTATAATACTATTAGTTATATTATAATATTTAACTAAATCTTCTGTTGAAGAATATATTACTATTGAATCATCCCTATTAGCACCTTCAGAAAATTTAAAATAATAAATTAACCCTTGCTCATCACATTCACTAATGAATTCATTCATGAAACCATAAATATCAGTAGAATCTATATTAAGATATAAACGATGTTCAATATTAGGATAACTATCTTTTCTTCCCGTAACATAACGAGAGCAAACATGTTCCCAACCCGAATAAGCACCAAATGAATTCCATGAATAATCATGAAAAGCATTCTCTAAATCTTTATCTGAATATTCTTTATTAACAATATTACTTGCTTCTAAAGAAGTTTTTACATCAGGTACAGTTTTTAAATAATTTCTCATCTTAACAAAATTTTCTTTATAGGTTCCCTTATTTAATAATTCTAAATATCTTTCTTTGCTTGTATCTAGTATAGCACTCTTCCATTTATTAAATAATGTCGCATAAAACATATCACGATCAACAGTTTTTACCAAGTTAATTGTTTTACCTTGTAAATTACCTTTAACCAATTCAGAATAAAAATCATTATCACTGGCATATATACCTAATAACTTAGCAACTGTTTCATCATCTAACGGATTTTTAATATTATTAAATAACTTCTCTAAATTCATATTACACCTCTAATTAAATTTACCAACTCTATTTTTTAATTCTCTTATAATTAAATTAATTAATTTATTTGTTGCTCTTAAATTAACTGGGTCATTAGCATTAACATTATTATTTAAATAATATTTTAAATCACTTAATTCATTTACTTCACATCTTGTTAAAAACTCTTGATACTTATCTTTTACTAAAGCATCATTCATTATATCAACAATATTAGTCTTTTTTATTTTAAACATTTTATTATCTATAACATATTTAACTACCGGTATAATAGAATTAATACGATAACTTGCATTACGTGCTACTTCAATATTACCTGTACTTTCTTTAAATACATCATAAACTTCATTATTGAACTTATTTAATTCCTCTTTATTAAGCATTTCTAGTAACTTTACTAAATCTTCATCTTTGAATGCTTCTAATCCATTTTCAATGATAGCCTCAAATACTTGATTTATTCTATTTTCATCAATCATTATTACACATCCTTATTAAGATAATCATCTATTGTCTCTTGTATATGATTTTCATATTCATTAAATGATGCCATAAATACTTTTAAGAAGACCATAAAATGCCTTTTATTAAATCTTGGATATATCTTTCTATATATTGTATCAATTGCTACAACTCTAGCCTTTAATCCATCATCAGGTGCATAAGCCTTTGTTTGCTTAACTACATAATTATAAACTTCCACGATTTTTTTTAAATCAATATTTAAATTATATATATGTGATAATTTGTATTGGTTATAAGAACTAGCTCCCTTAATAATAGCAGACATTATTAAATCTCTATCTTCTTCGGAATAATTATTTAAATTACTTACAATATATAAGTTCATAAAATAATAACCAAGTACTATAACATCATTTAAAACATAAGCATCTTGAATGAAAGTTTCCTTTCTCTCAACACCTTGTTCATCTAAATTTTTAACAATAGAATAAACCCAGTTAATATTTTCTTGATATAATTTTTTAGTTAATTCATCATAATCTAACATATTAACACGTTCCTATTCTTTAATGATTATAACAAATATAAACAATATTATCAATTTTATGTAACAAAAAAATGCCTTTATTCAAGACATTTTCTTTTATATTTTACTAATACTTACTTTAACAGTATGTCCATTGATATCAAGTTCTTCTGAACCCTCACCAACTGAGTACTCTTTAGCAAGTGTTTCATGCTTAATATAATCTTCATTTTTACTTAAAGCTTCAAGTATATCTTCATCACCTGAATAAGTTAAGGAAATACGATTTTCAATATCATATTCTTTAGTCTTACGTAAATTTTGAATCTTAGATACAAATTCACGAGCTAAACCTTCAAGTATTAAATCACGATCTAATTCAGTATTTAAAATAACGAATTTATTATTTTGCATACCAACATCAAATCCCTCTTTAGCTTCAATTCTAACATCTACCATATCAGGAGTAATATCTAAACGTTCTCCATCAAAATCAATAGTAATTGTTTCATCCTTTAATAAAGACTCTTTGTAATCGATAGGTAAATCAAGTAAAGCCTTTTGATAAGCACCCATACGAGGTCCAAACATCGAACCACATACTTTAAAGTTAGGTTTAATTGTAAAATTCATATATTTAGTTAAATCAGGTACAAATACTACCTTCTTAACATTTAATTCTTCTTTAATTAATTCTACCAAATTACCTAAAGTATTTTCATACTTACCATTAATTAAACATTCCTTGATTGGTTGTCTAACTTTAATCTTAGTTTGTTCACGAACAAATCTACCAGTTGAAATTAAATCTCTAACTAAATCCATCTTAACTTCAACTTCATCATTAATTAAACTCTCATCAAACTTAGGAAAATCTGCTAAATGAACTGATTTTTCACCAGTTAAATCCTTATAAATTTCTTCAGTTGTATAAGGAATAATTGGAGCACATAATTTACATAGACCAGTTAATACTTCATATGTAGTAATATAAACAGACTTCTTAGAGTTATCTAACTTATTACTCCAGAAACGATCACGGTTACGTCTAATATACCAATTAGATAAATCATCAGAAACAAATGATGTAATTAATCTAACAACATTATTTAAATCAAAATTATCATATTCTTTAGTTACATCTCTAACTAATTTATTATATTTAGAAAGTAACCACTTATCGATATCTTCACGTTTCTTATAATCAACAAAGCAATCATCTGTATCAATTCCATCAATGTTTGCATATGTTTGGAAGAATGTATAAGTATTCTTAAATGGATTAAAGAATTTTGAATGTACTTCTTTAACACCATTTTCACTAAACTTAAGAGGTGTCCATACAGGTGAAACATAAAGCATATACCATCTAATGTTATCTGCTCCGTATGTTTGCATCATTTGAACTGGATCAACTATATTACCTAGTGATTTAGACATCTTCTTACCATTTTCATCAAGCATCATATCATTTACAACAACATTTTTATATGATGATTTACCTGAGATTAATGTTGAAATAACAAGAAGTGTATAGAACCATCCACGAGTTTGATCAACACCTTCAGCAATAAAATCAGCTGGGAAATGTTTTTCAAACCACTCCTTATTTTCAAATGGGAAATGACATTGAGCATATGGCATTGCACCTGAGTCAAACCAAACGTCAATTACATCTTTAACCCTATGCATTGTATTACCAGTTTTTGGATTAGTAATTGTAATATTATCAACATATGGTCTATGCATATCGATATCTTCAAATTTAAGTTTTTGGTCAGCTCTTTGAATTAATTCTTCACGAGAACCAATTACTTCAAATTCACCAGTTTCATCATCAACCCAGAATGGTAAAGGACAACCCCAATAACGGTTTCTTGAAATACCCCAATCAACCATGTTATCAAGCCAATTACCAAAACGTTTAGAACCAACATAATCAGGATACCAATTGATCTTATTATTTTCTTCAATAATCTTATCTTTATAATCAGTAGTTCTTATATACCATGCAGGTTTAGCAAAATAGATTAAAGGGGACTTGCATCTCCAGCAATGTGGATAATCATGCTCGATCTTAATCTTTTTAAATAACTTATCATTTTCTTTTAAGTATTTAATAATTTCTATTTCAAGATCTTTATCAGTTACAAGACGACCCTTCCAAGGACCAATTGTATATTTACCAGCAAGATCAACATTTTGAGTCCAACCAAGTCCATTTTCTTTACTTACTCTGTTATCATCTTCACCATAAGCAGGTGCTATATGAACAATACCAGTACCATCTTCACTTGTTACATAATTATCTGCAACAACTTCAAATGATTTACCATCAGTAATTTCAGCAAAAGGCATAAGTTGTTCATATTTAAGTCCAACTAAGTCTTTTCCTTTAAATGTTTCAAGTACCTTATAATCATCACCTAAAACTTTACCGGCAAGATCTTTACATACATAGAACTTATAACCCATTGATTCTGCTTTAATATATTCAAAATCAGGATTAACACATGCAGCAACGTTATCTATTAAAGTCCAAGGTGTTGTTGTCCAAACAAGTAAATATTCATCTTTATCAACAATCTTAAATGGAACAATTACAGTATTAACTGAATCTAATTGATATCCTTGATCAACTTCAAATTTAGCAAGCTCTGTTCCACATCTAGGGCAATAAGGAAGAATCTTATTTGAATGATAAATTAATCCTTTCTTATGCATTTCCTTAAGTAAATACCATTCAGTTTCATGATAATCATTTACACAAGTAATATAAGGATGTTCTTGATCAATAAATTGACCCATCATATCCGTAACTTTATTTACTTCATCAATATTGATAGCTGTATTCTTCTTACATTCTTCTACGAATTTATCAATTCCCATTGCTTCAATATCTTTTTTTCCATTAATACCAAGTTTCTTTTCAACATTGTATTCAATTGGTAAACCATTACAATCTAATCCTATTTTTCTATCTACTTTATAACCACTCATTACTTTATATTTACAAAAAGAATCTTTTATAGTCTTAGCAAATACATGGTGAATTCCTGGTTTAGCATTAGCATAAATAGGTCCATCATAAAAAACCCAATTCTCATTATCTTTACGATTTTCAATTGTAAGATTAAGAATATCTTCATCTTTCCATTCTTTTAAAATACTTTCTTCAACTAACTTATTTTCTCTTTTATCTAAGTCTTTAAAGTTTTTCATATTTACATCCCTTTCAATAAAAAAACTCATGAACTAAAGGACGGATATAACACCCGTGGTACCACCTTAATTCATGAGTAATTCATGCACTTAATTCTTTAACGCAGATCTACGTATTAAACTTATCATTTAATCACATCAGAAGTGATCCTTAAATAACCAATTTTATCTATTTACACCAACCATAGACTCTCTAAAAAACCAACTATTTAACGTCTTCATCAATTGCTTTATGACTACAATTATAAGTTTTTATGCCTTCATTGTCAATAAAATTATTTGATTAGTTTATTCACTTCTCTATTACTAATTATTATTACATTTTTATTATCATTTTTTATTTTACCAATAAAGTTATCCTGTTTTTTTAAATCATTAAATAACCATTTAAAGGTAATAACTAAACTATTTTTATAAGTACACTCTTCCATTTTAAATAATCTTTTAAAATATCTTCTAATAACCCTAAATATTAAAACTATCCTATTAATCTTAATATAATAAATAACATCACATGATTTACGTATATTAGAAAGTATTTCTCTACCTACATCTTCAACAATAAAAGAATCATTTTCTAATATTTTATTAGTCAATTCTTCTATTTCTTCATTACTTCTTTTGCAATGTTTTATATCATCATGAACTACTTTATCTAATTCATAATAAGGAATGTTATATTTTTTAGATAAACATTTTGCTAATGTTGTTTTACCAGATCCAACAGGACCAATTATATAAATCTTCTTATACATATTAACCGAGACTATTTCCAATAAATGTTATACGAGCATATCCATTACCAGACTTAGCATAAGCACTAATTGGAGTTTCACTAACATTAGTGGTAGAAATAGTTTTTGTAGATTCATCACTTGACTCTGCGCAATTATAACAGTACATGGCTTTAGTATGTTCTTTATATGATATTAAATTACTACTAGCAATGTATGATGAACCACCGCCACCAAATCCTACATTACCACCGCCATTACCTCCAAGGTATCCTCCACCTCCGGCTCCGCCACCGCAGGCATCACCACGACCATTTCCACCTTGACCAAATGAACCAACGGCATAAGTATTATATGCTACAGAAGTTGTATAACCACCACCATGATTTCCATTACCATTAGCTCTATGCCAATGATAGGCACCACCACCACCAGATGCAACAATTAATATAGAATCAGTAGCATCTGAAAGAGAAGATAAAACCCCAGAGGTTGTTGCTATATGAGTAGCTCCGCCACCGCCACCTTGACCGCAAGCGGCATACCCGCTACCTCCACCATTGTATCCTCCATAGCCCCAGGCCCAATAAGATTCATTATATCCACGATCACCATACGCACTACCAACACCACCTACTGCAATATATAAAATATCATCCTTATTAAGATGAGTAACGCCTGTGGAGTAAGCACCATAACCTCCAATACCACCACTAGAGCCTCCTTGAGCACCCCAAACTTCGAATTGATAATATCCATCACAGTCAGGACTAAATGTTTGTTCTCCACCCGTATAATCAAAAGTATAAACTTTTCCATCACATACAGTTTCCGTTGTCGTATTAGTTGTCGTTGTTGTAGTAGTACTTGCAAGTGATGTTTCACTTACCTTTATTACACTTCCATCATTTTTAACTA
>CALMHN010000053.1 GCA_937863745.1 uncultured bacterium
AACCTACAGACATAACTATTAATAATAAAGATAAAGCAACAACACTTAATTTTAATTTTTTATTCATTTATAACACCTACCATATAAATATATTATAAATAATAAAATACAAAAAAGAAAGACTAATTGTCTTCCTTAATGTATATTTCTATTTATCATTCTTTTTTAATTCATAACAAACATCCACGATTTCTGCTACATTCTTTGAATGAGTAACAATGATTACGCATTTATTCTCATCATGTGCAAGTCTCGTTAATATTTGTAAAATTTCATCTTCTGTTTCTTTATCAAGATTACCTGTAGGTTCATCAGCAATAATCATATTAGGATTATATGAAAGACTACGAGCTATTGCTACCCTTTGTTGTTCACCACCAGATAACTTTAATACCCTTCTATCTCCCTGTTCTCTCTTTAGTCCAACGCTTTCCATCAAATCTAACGCTTTTTTTCTTTTATCTTCTACATTTATCTTTGATATATCCATGGATAATATAATATTTTCAACTGCCGTTAAATGAGGAAGTAAATTATAACTTTGAAATACAATACCTATATCTCTACTTCTATATTCATCTAAATCAATCTTACGTAAATTAGTACCTCGATAAATAATATCACCTTCATAAGTAGTCTCTAATCCACTTATTAAAGATAATAAAGTTGTTTTACCAGATCCACTTCTACCTCTTATAGCATATGTTTTACCTTCATCAAAAGTTAAACTAATATCCTTTAAAACATATTCATCAGGTTCAGCATCATAATAACGATAACTAACATTACTTAATGTTAAAACATTTTCGCTTTTCTTATCTTCTATCTTATTTTTCTTCATCTATGATCTCTCCTTTAATATAGTAAGTGGTGAGAATCTTTGAATACTTACTAATGCTGCAATTGAACTAATAATAGTTAACAATAAGCCAATTAACAATAATTCAGCTAATACTTTTATATCCACGACCGCATTTATAGAATCAAAGGCTTGAGTATTTGCAACACCATTTACATGATCAAAATTACCATTTTGTTTATCCATTCCGAAGTTGGATGCCACTTCACTTGTCTTATTACTTTGAGAAGATATCTCATTAGCAAGCAAGGCATTAGAAACCGGTATACTAACACTTGCACCAATAATGGCACCAACAATTAAAGCAACTATTGAAACAATTGATAACTCACATATAAATTGTAAAGTTAAAGTTGATTTCTTCATTCCTATTGTTCTAAGAACACCAATCTCATATTTTCTTTCTCTAATATTTATCATATTAATAACAAATAGAACAATACCACCTATAATTAATATTACTATTAAGAATGTTAATGCAAATCCAGATACATTACTAATAGTTTCAGTAGAACTTTCAATTTGATCTAAATTTGTACTTACTGTTAAATAACTACTTAAACCTTTACTTTCAACTTCACTTGTAAATGCATCTATATCATCTTTAGATGTTAATATAAAAGTTGGTGTTGTAGTTACTTTTAAACTAGAATCCTTATTTGTTAATGTAGTTATAACATTAGTATTTGTAATAATCGTATTAGCACTTGATGTAAACATCGACATACCTGATGATGATGACTCACTAGAATCATTTTCACTAAATATACCCGTGATTGTAAGAGTTATAGTATTAGTTGTACTATCAGAATCATATAAAGTTATTGTATCTCCTACACTTAAATTATTTAATGTTGCAAGTTCTTCATTAATAACACATGTATTACTTGTTAAATCATCACTTACAGATCCATCAGTTATTGTATAATTTCCTGATACAAAATCACTCATAGCACTTATAGATGAATATCCTACTAAAGTAAAATCAGTTGTACTTGTTTCAGTTCCAGGACCACCTGTCATACCTTTAGAATTATTATTTCCTCCAGCATTTGTAGTACTAGATGAACTAGAACTTGCTTTAGTTAGACTTGAAGAATCAAGACCAACACTTAATGAGTAATAATAACTTTTAACATAATCAGAATCTCCATATGAATTAATCTCATCAACCGTTAGATTTGATGCTTCAGAAAAAGCACTTCTCATATCATCCATCTTTTCCGATCTTTCAGTACTAGTACTTCCACTTGAACTATCCGTACTAGGCGGAGCCATATCCTTCATATTTTCTTTCATGGTATCTCTATTAACACCAATTGTGGCTTCAATCTCATATTGATCCTCATATGAATCAATTAATGATTTAGCCGAATTTCTTATAGCCAAAGCAACTGATGTACCAATTGCAATAACCATGATAATAATACCTATTTGTACATTTCTACCCTTGTTTCTCGTAATAGATAACCAGGCATTTTTTAAAATCGTCATTTTATCCTCCTTAAATAGACAACTAAATTGTATTAAAAAAGGATGAATTTTAAATGAATAACAGATGAATATTTTGTGAAATAAAAAGAACTAAAATTATTTAGTTCTAAAATATACCCACTTAGAAAATCCTGTAATACTAGCAACAACCGAACTTGGAAACATATCTACTAAATTATTAATTTTTAAGACTTCATCATCATATTCAGTAATACTATTTTGTATTCTCATTAATGAATCATTAAATGCTTTATCCCAATCCGGAAAACTTAAGTTATTACTACTTGCTATGCTAAATACTTTAACCATAGAATTATTTAAAGAATAATAATCATTTGCTACATCATTAACATCAACTTTACCCTTAAAGTCATTTATTAATTTATTTAACTCTTCAAGACTACCTGCATCTATATAGCTTCGTACTAAAGGTAAATACTCTTCTGCTAACTTAAAGCGATATTGTAACTCTTCATACAAACTTTGATATTCTTTCAACAAATCATTTTTTAACTTTCTCATCTTATTAAATGCTCTAATATATAAAACCATTAAAACATCTACCACGACTACAATCACACAAATAATAGTAACTATTTTCATAATTTCACCCTTCTATTTCTTAACTGGATCATATCCACCTTTAGAAAATGGATTACATCTTAATATTCGCCAAATACCCATCATAACGCCTTTAAATGAACCATGTATCTTTATTGCTTGCTTCATATATTCAGAACAAGATGGCACATATTTACAGTTATTATGTGTTGGAATTGGTGTTGCTTGATATAACTCAATTAACTTTATTAATATCTTCTTCATCTTTAAATAATATAGACTCTACTTCTTTATTATTTTTATCATATAAAGCAATTCTTGTATTTAATAATAAATCATGAACACTTCTTTGATCATCTCTAATTATACAAGCAATTACAAATACAACTTCATATACAAATTCTATATAATACATTATATTACTAAAAATTGTATATGCATCTACTCCTAGACAATTTAAAATATAATATTTAAAATTGTAAATATAGCTTCCGTGATTAAAATACCTTTAATAATAAACTTCCATAAAGGAATATCCTTACCATCTAAACTAATAGTTCTAAGTCTAAATAACTTTTTAAATATTGTTTGTCCTTTTAAATACCATTCAAGAACACCAAAGTATAATATATATACTATTAAAGTAACAATACCAGATTCTACATTAAGTTTATTAATATTATAATTATATTCTTTAGTATATGTATTATAACTATCTTCTATACTATTAACTAAATTGTTTTTAGTATCATCATCAAAAGTTTCACCTTGTTCAATATCATAAAAATCATTTACAAAGAAATGATAATTATCTCTTATTTCACCATATTCAGTAGCATCAATTACATTATCTAATAAATATTCATCCATCTTAGACTCAATATCATCATATTCATTCTTTATTTCTTCTAATTCTTGGTAATATTGAGTTATTTCACCCTTATTAGGATTTAAAAAACTTATATTAGAAAGACCATATACAATAGCACTTACAAAAAACATATCAAAAGCAAAAGCAAGTACACGTAAAAACATTTTTTTCATCTATTATCACCATCTAAATTAATTATATAATTTATGTAATCCATTTACAAGTTTATAATTTTTTTGTATCATTATTAAAGGATGTGATATATAAATGGATATGCAACTATTAATTCAATATGGCATAATTGCTTTAGTATTAATTATTATTCTTTTAATAGTTATCAAACTAAATAGAAAAGATTTTAATTTAGAAATTAATAAATTAGTTAAATACCTAGGTGGTAAAGATAATATACTTGATACAGAAGTAAATATGTCAAGATTCAAGGTAACACTTAAAGATGTGACAAAGGTCGATAAAGAAGGAATAAAAAGTTTAGGAGCAAAAGGTATTGTTGAAATTGATAATCAATTAAAAATAATATTTGGTGCTGATTCTAAAGCTTTAAAAAAATATGTAGACGAAATAAGGAAGTAAATTAATTACTTCCCTATTTTTTTATTCAACTTCTATTTTAATTATTTTCTTTTTGCCTTTATGTAAAATGAATGACTTCTTGTCAACTATTTGACTTGGATCACTTATTTTATCATCATCAACCACTATTCCACCTTGTTCAACTAATCTACGAGCTTCACTCTTAGATGGACAAAGGTTTGATTCCACAAGTATATCTAGTATATTCATTGAATCTCCCTTTATTTTAACACTTGGCATATCTTCGCTAACTTCACCTCTAAATATTTTCTCTGAAGTTTCACGAGCCTTATTAGCTTCTTCTTCTCCATGTAATTCTTTAACAAATTCATAAGCCAAAGTCTTTTGATCTAAATGTTTTTCAGGACATGCAAGATGTGCTTCCATACAACTCTCTATTTCTTCTTTAGTTAAGAAAGTAA
This sequence comes from uncultured bacterium, assembly GCA_937863745.1. GTDB lineage: Bacteria > Bacillota_I > Bacilli_A > RF39 > UBA660 > UBA6985. The sequence continues at coordinate 4,802 of CALMHN010000053.1, forward strand.
ATACTTTCAAATATTCCTCAACCTTAGAATCCGGAGTATTGTAATAGAATTGATATAAAGTATAAGGACTAGTTTTTTCTTTATCTAACCATAAAGCATTGCCTTCAGACTTACCAATTTTCTTTCCATTAGCATCAAGTATTAAAGGCATTGTAAAAGCATAAGCATTCTTACCAGTCTTTTTATAAATTAAATCAACACCCGTTGTAATATTTCCCCATTGATCTTGACCAGCAGCTTGCATTATACAATTTTCATGTTCAAATAGATAATAGAAATCATAACCTTGTAACAAAGTATAAGCAAATTCCGCAAAAGTTATACCTGTTTCCAATCTTCTCTTAATAATATCTTTATCAAGCATATAATTAATATTTACATACTTACCAACATCTCTTAAGAAAGTCATAACATCCATATCTTTAGTCCAATCATAGTTATTAACAATCTTAGTACCTTCGCCAACTATTGATTTAACTTGTTTTGATAAACATTCAAGATTATGATTTAATGTATCAACCGCTAAAATAGAACGTTCACCAGTAGGTCTTGGATCGCCAATTAAACCTGTAGCACCACCAACTAATAAAATAGGATGATGTCCATATTTAGCTAATCTCTTACATGTTAATAAACTAGAATAATGGCCTATATGCAAACTATCAGCTGTAGGATCAGTTCCCCAATAGAAAGTCATACCTCCAGCATTAAGACGTTCAATAAAGTCTTCATTATTAGTCATATCCTTTATTAATCCACGATATACTAAATCATCATAACAATTCATAATTCTTCCTTCTTTCTAAATAAAAAAGTAATCACATCTTAGGAACGAATCTCTCCGTGGTACCATCCTAATTTATGATTACTCATACACTCTTTTATGTTTAACGCACATGAACGATTTGACTCCAGGGTTGTAAATCCTTTCCTCATCAACAAAGTTATTATAACATTAATATTTTAAGATTGTAAACTCTTAAATGCATCAGCTGTTGTAGAAATTAACTTTGAAACATCTTTTATTGATACATGTTCTATACTTAATTCATTCTCATTATATTTAGCATTACTTATAATATCATTAGCAACACTTAATACATCATAATTATAACTATTATCAGGAGCATAAATTTCTATATAGAATATATCGTTATTAGAACCACTTCTTAATGCAATTAAGCGATTATAATTTAACTCTGTAATCTCGACTGTAACATAAGGAATATCACCAATCGTCGTCTCTTTAATATTATTAACTCCATAATTATTATCTACCAAAGTTGCTTTAATTGATGACTTGGCATTAGCTATATTATCGTAAGTACCAGAAGCATCTTTAATATACATTCTAAATGTACCTTTTTCATCATATACAAGAATTCCCCCATTGTATTTATCATAATTATAAGCAGTTGGTATTGTATACGTATAATTGCCGGATTTTGTTGTATTATTTTTACCATTACTAATATATGTTAATGTTGTACTAGATGAACTAGTTTTACTACTACTAGGACTATAAGTTATTGTACTAAACATAGTCATACCCAATAATAAACCAACGATAAACAATACAATACAAGAAATAACCATTACCATAAAAGGAAATTTACGTTTTAATAATCCACTGATAAAACTCTTTTTAACATTAATATTACTTGGACTAACAACTGCAGTATTTACACTACCAGCTGTTGCTGTTTCACCTTTTAAAACTGGAATTGAGCCATCTAAAGGAGCTTCAGACCCAGTAACTGCTTGTTTAACTTCTGGTGTAGCAATAACGACATCATCTTTTTTTACAGCTTCATGTTTTTCTTCTTCAATAACAGTACCAGGAGCATAAGTAGAAGCATTACCAGCAGCAGAAGATAAATCAGCTGCATTAACTTCAGCACTTATATCATCAATAACATTTAATGAAGGTGCAACTGTCGATGCATTAACTTGAGGGCTTGGAGTATCTACATCATCATCTATATCCACAATCACATTACTATTAGTCGTGTTAGCATTATTAACATCACTTATAGCACTTGTATTTGTCTTAGGTACAAAAGCCATATTTAAAGCACCACATTTAGGACATATATTATTGCCTTCTATTAAATCCGCACCACAATTAACGCACTTCATAAAAAGACCCCTTTTCTACTATAAATAATTATACTTTAAATAATAAACATATTCAATTATTTAAAATAAAAAAGCTACGGTTCCTCCGTAGCTAATTATTATTCATCAATTTTATCAGCAATTTCGTTTAAAGTCTTAACAACTTTTTTCTTTAACTCTTTTGTTTCTTTTTCAATAACAGGCATACTCTTATCTTTAGCCTCTTGAATTAATTTATCAGCCTTAATCTCTAGCTCAGCTAATTTAGTATTAGCAAGTTCTCTTAAATCATCAGCATCCATATCTTGAATTTCACTAACGAATTTATTATATTGTTTAACTAAACCATTTTTTACTTCTTCTAAATCAACATCTTTAGCACGATTCTTAAGATCCTCGCATGTATCTTTAACAATCTTACGATTCTCTTCACCTGTTTTTGATGTAGCAAGCATACCTATACATGCTCCTACACCTAATCCCATTAAAAATTTACCAAATCCATTTCTACTCATATTATTCCTCTTCTTTCTTATCTTTCTTAGGTTTTAAAACATCATCAACAAGCCCAAAAGCTTTACCAACTAATGAAGTTAATTTGTTATCAACAAAATTAACAACATCAAATACTCCATTTAAAGTATTTACTTTATCAGTAACATTATCAATTAAACTATTTGCTTTATCAACGGTCACAATACATTTAACAACAAGAACAATAAGCGCAGCAAGTAAAACAATTAATAATATACTAATCAAAAATGATAAATAATCCATTTCTACTCCTCCTTTTTATCATCATCTTTATACATTGAATCAATTAAATTAAATAAATCAGTTTCGATTGTATCATCTAATTTAGCATTATCAGGATTTTCTTCTTTTTTGTCTTCTTCATCAATATCATTTTCAATTAAATCATTAATATTAACCCTAGGTTCCATTTGAGCCTCTTCAGGTTCTTCTTCAATATCCTCAGGTCTTTCATCAATAATCTTTTCATCATTTTTCTTTATTGCTTCATATTCATCAGTAGAATCAAAGGCATCTTCAATATCTTCCTTATCAGGAATAGCATATTTTTCCGTAATCTTAGTTTCAATCTTTCTTTCTACTAAATTACTATCATCATCTTTATCTTCTATATCATCATTAACCATATCATCTAAAGTACTATTAGAAGAAACTAATTCTTGCTTTAAAGTATTAGGTGTACCTGGTTTATAATAATTAGTCTTAGGAATAGGTTGATCATTATAAGAAACAGGACCATATTGTCTTTCATCATCAGATATATTAGTACTATTAGATATGATAATTTTCTTTCTTGTCTCTTCATAGTTAGAAGGGTCATATGAATTATCAATAATACCAAAAACTGGAGAAATAACCGGAGGAACCTTAAATGGAACCTTAGGAGGTTCTTCTTTAACTACTTCCTTCTTTGCTGAATCAATCTTTGCTTGTCTATCTTTATAATGTAATAATAAATCTTGACGTGCACGTTTTAATTCTTCTTCTTTAGCATCATTATAAGCAGGTCTTTCAGGTTGCTTAGGAACAACTTCTTCTTTAATTGGTTCTTCCTCAGGATAATCAAAACGACCAGTTCTCTTAGGAATATCATCATCTACATCCATTGGAAAATTAAATGATCTTGAAGTGTTACTAACAGGTGGTGTACTTACTTCCTTAGGAACATGTACTTCCTTAATTGTATCTTCATCATCATGATAATTAATTATTCCACCATCTTCATTTTTAGCTATCTTACGTTTAGGTACTCTTTCAGGTAATTTATCTTCCTTAACTGGAACATCTACTTCATCTTCATCAAATAATATTTTTTTAACTTTATCAAATAAACCCATTAATTTTCATATCCTTTCTTATTTATAACATCCGGATCATATGTAGCATTAGTTGTTTCTTCATCATCATAACTATCATCCACGACTAAACTATTATCATCACGATTAACAGTAAACAATTCTATATTATCTTCAGCAGAGGATAAAACATCTGTATCAAGCAAGTTTGTAATAACATCATCATCATACTTTATTGAAGAAAGAATAATAAGTGAGTTACTAATAGCTTCATTAATATCTTTATACTCTACTTTCACTTCTATTTTAGCATAATTATAATGAATTTGTACTAAATATTTATCATCAATCTTTGATATATTTATACTACCCGTAATATCACTACCAGAAGCAATACCACCTTCATTAAATGTCTCATTATAATAATTACCATGTAAAGAACTATATGATGGAGCTACTTTATTAAAATAAGCCACTAAATCGACATATAAATAATAATCATATTTAGAACTTTTAATATATTCATTACTAATATCCATCCTAGTAGAAGAAAGACCCCTAGGTAAATAATATTTAAAACCTTGTCTAACTGTATTATATAAAGAGTATTTACTATTTAAAACACTCGTAACTATTGCACTTGTATCAGCCTTATTAACATTTACACAACCTGTTGTTATAAACATAATAAGGAATAAAACGATAAAACCTTTAATTTTATTACTCATAATTCACCTACTTGTAATATATCTATTATAGCAAATATCTAAAATTAATAATACCTACTTTAATACTATTACATGCATTATAATTCTATCATATTTAATTATACTTTTAGTATCAATTAATAATATTTACAAAAAAACATGGAATATCCATGTTACTTATGTGCATCTAAATAATTAATCTTAACGGAATC
>CALMHN010000054.1 GCA_937863745.1 uncultured bacterium
TTATGTCTTTGATCTTACTATTGTGAATTTCTCATGGTCATATGATCCAGGTATATTGGCATTTTATATAAGTCTGCTTGGGTTTGGTGTTTTGATTGAGATTTTTTTAAAAGGTGGTGATACTGATATTGATACTGCTAATATAATAGATGATGAGGATGATGATTAAATATGCGTATTCATACTAATAAGCGTAACATATATGAATGGTTGGTTATATCTTCAAATGATGGGCATAAGTTTATTGTGTTAGGATTGAACAATCCTTTTAAAAAATCAGCAATATTATTTAATATATCATGTTCCTTTTCCAAATATACTGAGTTTGTAGATATGATATTAATATTTTTGCATATATTCTGTAGATATAATACTAAGGAGGGGAGTAAAGCAATTGATGAATTGATAGAACAAGCTAACAAGGAATATGAAGAAGGGCAATATGTTACTTACGAAGGTAATGATTATATTACTTTTAAGATAGGAGGTAGTGATTAATGAAATATATTACAGTAATTGTTGATGAAATACCTGGTGAGTATGAATGTCCCATATGCAAAGACATAGTAAGGGTAGAAGAAAGCATGGAGGATAATGAAAACTACGTAGAAGTTATAGGATGTAAGCATGCATTTATAAATGTAGATATAAATGATGATATCATTTTAGAGTTTTACGATGATGTTTAATCTTAATTAATAGAGATTGGAGTGATTTATTTGAGTAGAAAGACTATCAAAACTGGAGATGAGAATGAGAAGCACACTAAGGTAAAAAAACATAAAACAAAGAAAAGAAAGACTTTGAAAGTTATTGCTATTGTATTCATAATGGCAATCTCATTATTTGTATTTTTCATATATACTGCACAAGATACACCATTAATACAAACATTAAATAAATATGTTCCTTTAAAACCTAATATCACAGTAGTTAAGAAACAATCAATTTCAGATATAGAAGATCAATGTTATAAGATATCGTATGATATTATTGTTAAATATTTCTTAAATAAAAATGCATTCCTTCCAGTACAAGAAGCTGAAGAATATGCTGCGTATGTGATTAAACATGCTCAATATTATGATTTAGATCCTTTTATTGTAGCAGCTATTATAGGGAAGGAATCTACAGTTGATTTTATGGCTAGATCAAAAGTAGCACATGGCTTAATGCAGATTAATTGGAATGTGCATAAAGATAACATATTAAAATCATTTGGCAGTAGAGTAAAAACTTTACGTGATATTTATTATCCTTCTACTAACATTTTAATAGGTTGTTGGATATTCTCTGATTGTATGAATAAAGCTAATAATAAATTATCATCTGCATTAAGCAAGTATTATGGAACAAAAAGCGATGGTTATATAAACACTATCTTATCTGATTATTCAGAAATGGCTTCTCTATTTTATAGGAAAGTCAGCAATATAATAAAACATACAAATTAATAATAGGAGGTAAATTATTATGATTAAAGATTATGATTTTGATGTTAAGTTGGTTCCTGCGTTTATTAAGGATGCAGAGGGAAAACTTGTACAAATCTCTAATAGGCAATTTGTGTATTCTGATATACTTGACAATGAAGTATATGATTGTGTATCACCACAATATGAATTAATTCATCACAAGGATGTTGTAAATATTGTTAAAAATGAATTGATCCTAGCACTTGGATGGAAGATAAGCAAAGAAACCTTATATCTTTATGATAAAGGTGCTATTCTCTTTAATATGTTTACAATAAGTAAAACCTATAATCTTGATGATCTTGCTTTACACCCTGTGATAACTGCAGTTAATTCATATAATAGAGTTACAAGGGCAGGTGTACATGTATCACTTGTTGATTCCAACAATAACTTATTAGTTCCACCTTCTAAACATGTTATCTATGTATTTTCTGGACTGGTACATAAACGTGGTACAGCAAGTATATCTAATTTTAAGAACTTAGCTAATACTATTCCAACAGTCATTAACAATGCAGTTGAGCAATGGTCTAAATGGTCAAAAGATTATATCCATATTGACAGATTGAAAATAATGCTGCAATTGTTTAATGTTAGGTTAGCTAAGAATATATTATCTACAGCTGAATATAAGAACATTACCAGATTTGGTTTGTATCAGATGGTTTGTAACTATATATTAAATCATGAGAACATGTCTAAGAGTGGATTTTACTATATGATGCAGATAAATAAAATATTAAACTTCATTCAAAATGATAATCTCTTTACATGTTCATTATCTGAATTGTCAAATTATGTTAAGAAACATTCTAAATTTGATTGGGATCAGCAGAATGCTAAAAGCAAAGATGGTAACGATATAATCATCAATACAAAGGAGAATGATAAAGATAATAAACCAGCATTGGAGGACATACTATCAGTATTGAATATTTAAAAAGTTTATAGATAAATACCATCAATCTATGATAATTATTCTAGTATAATATTTG
>CALMHN010000055.1 GCA_937863745.1 uncultured bacterium
CATTTTCATAGTTTGTAATATAAGAAGAATCCCCACTTATCAAATAACCTACAATTTGATTTACAGGATTATATCCTTTTTTTAAAAGGGACGTATACACTTCATCAAGCGTTGTTTCCACCAATGCATCTTGAATATCATCAATATTAAATAATGTTGTATTATCCATATTACACCTCTTTGTAATTTTATCATGATTAAAATATTTACTCAATAAAATAGTATCTATTTCTAGATACTATTAATTAACTTATCAATTGACTCTTTGCTTTGTAGTCCAATTAATTTGTTTGTAATCGAACCATATTTAAAGAGCATTAGCGTTGGTAAATATTTAATGTTATATTGATTAAATAAATCAGGTAATTTATTGATATCTATTATTGCTATATTAATATTATTTTTATCTTTTAATACATTCATCATATTTGATGGTATACAAGTACTTGAATAAAATAATACTAAATAACTTGGTTCATTTAAACAGTTTAGAAATTCTTCTTCTGTATTAATATCTTTTATCATTCTTTATATTTATCAATCAAAACATCAACATTTTTAATATTTAGTTTGCCTTTATTTACTAATTTTCTTACTGATTCAGATGTTATAACTTTATATTTCATTAAAGTGTCAAGTGATTCATAATCTCCTTCACTTTTATCTGTATCACTTTCATGACTAGAACAAATATCATATATTTCACTTACAGAACTATAAATACTATTTGTAACATTTGATAAGGCTGGAGTTTTATTTAACATAAATTCTCCTACTTGAGATGTTGACATAAGTTCTGAACTAAATGGTAATTGCATTAAAATAAAGACAACAAAGAAAATTATGATGTAATATTGGATTGCTCCAAATAAAAGACCTAATACTTTACTAGGTAAAGCAAGAATCATGGTCATATTTATTAATTTATCAACGATACCAGTTAATTTTAAAACAATTCCTAGAAGAGCTCCTAATATAACTAAACATACTAGGTAAGCAACTCCTTCATATAACAATATATTAAATGAAGTAATACCATAGAAAACTCCACCAAAGTTATAGAATGGTAAGTTTTCATACATTAAAACACTTACTGGATTTTTTAAATAATAAGCTAAAACAAATACTAAAATAGTTCCTATTAAAGAAATAGCACTGGAAAAGCATCCATATTTCCATCCTTTAACAGCTCCAATTATAAGTAATAAAATAATTAAAATATCGACAATATTCATATATACACTTCCTTATTATATTATATATTATTTGGCCTAATTTGTATATTATTAATTTCAATTAAAATGTTAATATGCTATGATTAATAAAGGTGATGTGTGATGAAACAAAATATAGTTGTATATAAAATATCAGAAAATCTAAGAGGAGAAATCATTAATTTTTATCGCGATCGTTTTAGTGATAATAAACCTCCCTACTCAGTATTTCAAGTAAAGGATTATGATTGCACGATTACATTATATGAATCGGGAAAGATAATGTTTCAAGGTATTGGTGCTGATATTGAAGCTTCTTATTGGACTGAACAAGAAAGAATTCGTAATAAAAGAGATGTAATGTCAGAAATAAAAGATAAACAAAATAAGAAAGATAAAGAAAACAATGTAAGTGAAGATATGTCTTGGGTTCAATATAAGGGAGAAAATACCATTGGTTCTGATGAGGTTGGTACTGGTGATTACTTTGGTCCTATCGTTGTAAGTGCTTCATATGTAGACAAAGCTCATATGAGTTTACTAAATACGTTAGGTGTTAGAGACTCAAAAAAACTTACTGATGATAAAATAATTGAAATCGCTCCTACTTTAATAAAAGAAATACCTCATGAAACATTAATTTATTCACCAAGCGATTACAATCGTATTAATATTACTAATATGAATGTTGTAAAAGCTATTTTACATAATAAAACATTAACTAAACTAATATTAAAAGAATATCCTTATGAAGCAATTGTAATTGATCAATTTTGTCCACCTAATAAATTCTATAAGCATATTGAAAAAATGAAAGTTAGAGTTAAAAATGTGGTATTTACTACTCATGCTGAAGATAAGTTTTTATCTGTTGCTGCAAGTTCTATTATTTCACGTTATATTTTCTTAAAAGAAATGGATAGAATGTCTAAGGAACTTGGAATGAAAATACCTAAGGGTGCTTCTAATGAAGTAGATAAATTTGGTGTTGAAGTTGTAAATAAATATGGAATTAATAAATTAAATGATTTAGTTAAATTAAATTTTAAGAATACAGACAAAATAAAAGAGTTATTACAAACTAAGTAAATAACTCTTAAGTTCATGAACAGGATCCCCTCCTGTTTTTGTTTTCTTATCAATGTCAGCTAAAGACAATATAATATTTTCTAATTCATCCATCGTATAGTATCTAGCATTTCTTTTTACAGCATATACTCTTTTAATATTATTATAATTAAATTCTTCATTTATCTCTTCATCACTTAATCCATGATTGATGGCATCTTTAATCATATATATATTAGTATAAGCGGAAGCAATGGCACCAATTATGATTACCATTTCCATACCATCGTTTAGAAATTTATCTAAATAATTAAAAGCTAAGTCAAAATTTTTAGCTATTAAAGCATTGGTGAAATCATATATTACGTCTTCTTTTTCATCTATTTGGCTATATTCTTTTAATAAATCAAGGGTTATATGTTTATCGGCTAAAGAAAGACGATCTAATTCATTAATCATGATATCAATATTTTCATTACTATTTTCTAACAATTTAAGATAAGCATTATTATCTAATAAAATGTTATTTCTAATAGCATATTCATCAATGAAGGCTTTTATGTCTGTCGAACTTAACTTCGTTAGATCAATATATTCTCCACCTAGAGATTTTATTTGTTTAGATATATCTTTTGTTGATGAATATTCACTACAAGTAAAAATCATAATTGTATTTTCATCTAAATGACTAAGAAATTTAGATAAAATATCACATTCAGATTTGTATTCTATTTTATTACTAAAGTATTTTATATTATTCACGATAATGGCTTTTTTATCATTAAATAAACCATAGTAAGAAGAAGATTCAATAATATCTTCTAAAGACGAATTATCTAATGAAAAGTTTTCAATATCTTGAATGTCTTTAGTTAATTCATTTATTTTATTTTTAACTAAATGATAACTATTAAATTTAATTATATATATCATAAATATTTCAACTACTTTCTGGTAATGGTACAGGTATAAGATGATCCTTCCAAATTAGATTTAATGGTATTTATATCATCATTAGCTGTGATATTCTTAGAACTTAAATAAGAATTAAAGAACGTTGGATAAACTGATACACCAATGTAAGTATTTATTTCAACACCATCATCTACTTCATTAACTTTATATATGAAATTATCGTTTAAATTTGAGGATACTTTATCTACTTCTGTTTGGAAGTAAGTTAATTCTTCCTGTTTACTATCTTCATCAGTTGTTGTAAATTTTTCATATCGATAATAGCCATATAATGTTCCTTCAACATATCTGAATTTTAAAGTCTCAGAATAGTTATTATAACTATCAGGATAATCACATACTAACCAGGATTCAACATAAGATGAAGAACGCATACTTACACTTACTAAAACAATAACAACAAAAACAACAATCATGATTGATGATATTACAATCTTTTTATCAAATTCTTTATTTATCTTCTTCATATTTATACTCCCATAGTCCTAGTTTACCCTTTGCATTAATGGGTTCAATTACTTTTATATTTTCTAATTTCCAAGCATATCTTCCAATAGCATATTGCCCACAGGCTAATTCATTGGGTTTTACAGTTTTAATAAAATCACTATCCATATATATACAGTCTGTAAGTGTTGCTTCACATAAAATGTATCCGGGATTAAATATCAATTTATTACTATTAATAATGTTAAGTAAATCAGGCCTATTTTTATATGATGAATCAATTGATAAACTTGCATGTATTAATATTTTACCACGGTAATTAGTTTTCCAAGATCTTGTTTCATATTGTTTTAATTGATTCTTTATCAAGGAAGCGAATGGTTCTTTAATACTTAATACCTTCATTTATGTCACCTACTTAATTATACAAGATTAAGTATTATTTTTAAATCAAAACTTTAAATTTGTATTTATGTTGAAGTTAAAGTTGATTTTTTGGGCAATATATCATATAATTAACTGGTTTCTATTAAAAAGAGGAGGAAAATATATGAAAAAAACTAAAATTGTTACTAGTATAGGTCCTGCTTCTAATACTGTTGAAGTATTTAAGAAGATGGTACTTGCTGGTGCTAACGTTGCAAGAATTAACTTTTCACATGCAACTATTGAAGAAAGAGAGACAGCTGTAGCTACAGTTAAAGCTGTAAGAAAAGAATTAAATACTTCTATTGGTATACTATATGATACTAAAGGCCCTGAATTCCGTAATGGTGAGGTTGTAGAAGAAGGAATTGATTTAATTGCTGGAAATACAATCAAAGTTGTTAAAGATTCTGTTGTTGGAAATCAAGAAAGATTTTCTTTAAATCATCCTGAAGCTATTGATGCTTTAAATGTTGGAGATATTATTTTACTAGAAAATGGCTTAATGTCTATTAAAGTAACAGAAAAGAATAATGATGAATTAACTTGTACTGTTATTAATGGAGGAAAGTTATTTTCAAGAAAGAGCTTAGCTGCTCCTGGAGTTGATTTAAATATACCATTTATATCTGATATTGATCGTGAAGATATTATTTATGCTTGTAGACATGAAGGAGACTTCTTAGCTGCTTCATTCGTACAATCTGCTGCTGATGTTTTAGCAATTAGAGAAATATTAAAAGAAGAAAATCGTGAAGATATGAAGATTATTGCTAAGATTGAATCTCAAATGGGTATTAATAATCTTGATGAAATTGTTAAGGTTGCTGATGGTTGTATGGTTGCTCGTGGTGATCTTGGTGTTGAAGTTCCTATGGCCAACTTACCTATTTACCAAAAGAGAATTGTTAAAGCTTGTCGTCAAAATAGAAAATTATGTATCGTTGCAACAGAAATGCTTGAATCAATGAAACATAATCCAAGACCTACAAGAGCTGAAGTAACAGATGTTGCTAATGCTGTTTACAATGGTACTGATGCTGTTATGCTTTCTGGTGAAACTACTACTGGTGATTATCCAGTTGAGACAGTTAGAAGTATGGCTGAAATTGCTGAAAACATTGAAAATGCTATTATCTATAAAAATATATTCGCTGATCCAATTGTTACAAATGCAACTGATGCTGTTATTAAGTCAGTAGCTGATGCTGCTAACTCATTAAATACTAAGTTAATCGTTGTTCCTACTATGTCTGGTACATCTGCAAAACTTATATCTAATCTTGAACCTAAATGTCCTATTCTTGCTTTAGTTAGTGATGATAATACAGCTAACCAATTAATTCTACATTATGGTGTATATACTAAAGTAGTTAATTATTGGAATGATTTGGATGAAATCATGGCTCAATCATTAGAAGAAGCTAAGAAATTTATTAATTTAGTACCTGGAGATAATATTATTATTACCGGTGGATTTAGTGCTGATAAGAATAAAAATGAAGTTGTTCCAACTAATTTAATGAAGATTGAAACTATAAAATAACCTATAATAGGTTATTTTTTTATTTTGGACTTGAAAACAGGAGTAATATTTGTTATTATTATTCTTGTTACATGGCGGTATTGGTGAAGTGGTTAACACGCCGGATTGTGGCTCCGGTATGCTAGGGTTCGACTCCCTAATACCGCCCCATTTGTAATAATAAAGACTCATTAATTTGAGTTTTTTTTGTTTAACAAAAAAGAATGATACATCATCATTCTATTTAAATATTTTAGTTAGTTTTGCTTTTATTTGATCTTTACTAAATGGTTTAGATAAATAATCGTTAAATCCTTCGCCCTTATATTTTTCTTCAGATCCTTCAATAGCATCGGCGGTTAAGGCTATAACTGGCGTGTTAAAGTTTGGATCAAGTTTTAATTCTTTTAAAGCTGACTCCCCTGACATGATTGGCATCATGATATCCATGAGGATTACATCATAGGTATTTCCTTGTTTAATCTTATCTAAACATTCCTTACCATTCATGCATTCATCTATTGCTCCAAATCCAAGAGGTTCTAGACTACGCCTTGCAACTTTTAAGTTTAATTTATTATCATCAACCACTAAGACTTTCTTTGTACTATAATCTATTCTATTTAATTCATTAACTACAGCGCCTGTGTTAATCAATTGAGTTTCAGTTAATGGTTTAGTCATTGTTCCTATTTTTTGAGGTAATGTAACCATAAATATGGAACCCACACCAAATTGAGATTGTATATTTATTTTACCACCCATCATTTCAACTAATTTCTTAGTAATAGCTAATCCTAAACCTGTTCCTTCAGTAGTTGTATTTTTTTCAATATCAAGTCTTTCAAACTTAGTAAACAATTTACTAATATTTTCCGCTTTTATTCCTCTACCTGTATCTTTACAAGATATAAATAATGTACATATATTATCTTTATTAATACATTTAGCTGTTAATTCAATTGTTCCACGTTCTGTATATTTAATAGAGTTTGATAGTAAATTATTAACTACTTCTTTAACGTGTCCACGATCACCTATTAATTCATATGGTATATCTTCAGCTACATTGACTTTTAATTCAATTGGCTTATCACCTATTTTAACTGAATCAACACGAGCTAGTGTTTCAAATTCTTCTCTAAAGTTATAAGGTATTTCAATAATCTCCATCTTTTCTGATTCAATCTTATTGATATCCATGATATTACCAACTATTTCAAGCAACGTATTTGAAGCTGAGATTATATCGTGTAGATCTTCTTTCATATCATCTGGACAATTACCACGTGATGACATATCTTCAGATAAACCTACGATAGCATTTAAAGGTGTTCTTATTTCATGAGACATACTTGATAAGAAATCTGATTTGGCACGGTTGGCTCTTTCAGCATTTTCCTTAGCTGTATTTAATTGAGCTATCATTTTTACGTCTGGATTTTCAATGAAGAAAAAAGTCAAAATTGTAACAAAGGTTTCAACTGGAGTTGTTAATAATAAGGATGGTGTTATAAACTGTACCACTAAACCTAATGAGCCAAATGTTAAAAAGGCAAATAAAGGAATAAATTTCTTTTTATCCATCTTTTTTACAAATATTTTGCTTATTGTGGATAAAAATAATACTGATATTATTATACCTACATAAATATATGCTAAATAAACCGCTATGCCATTAACAAATGGTATACCATCTACTGTATAATTATAATTTTCTGGTAAAACAATAATTAGTAATGTAAAAACCGCTAAAATCGGTAATATGTATTTATGATATTTTTCATTAGATTTATTACCAATATTTAATACATAAATTGAAAATAAACTAGTCCACACTATTACATATATCAAGAATATTTTATTCACAATTATGGGTATAATTGTCCCATTAAAGTCCTTTGAATACATTATTTGTAAAAAATCCAAAACCAATCCAAAAATATTCGTAATTATAGTAATAGCGTAAATTCTATTATCCAAGCTATCTATTTTCTTTTTAGAAAAGTAGATAGCTGCAATAAGTAATAAATAAATTAAACTTATAATAAATAGCCATGTCACCTTGTACCATCTCCTATTTTATTTTACCACAAAAAAACTAGCAGACAACTGCTAGTTAATATTATTTTCTTACTTTTTGTTTTTCTTTAACATTTAAATTCACTTTATTATTGATACAAATAGTATTTTCAATTCCCATTTCGTCAATTGCTGTTATATTTCTTTTTCCGCTTCCAGTAAGAGGATACGATTTTTTATTATCCATTATTCTGAATAAAATTCTATTTCCAATGTCTTCCCCAAAGTTTTTCTCACATCTCTTTTGAATAGATGTAAGTATTATTTTTTTATCATGCTTACATTCGGGTTGAAATTCAATGTTCAAAATTGGATAAATTAAACCATCTTTATTATATCTGGTTGCTGTACAAGATAGTATGTTTTTTGTATCAATACAGGCTATGTCTTCAAAGGCAAAGTCAGGAATTACCATACCATTTTCGTATTTTGCATATTTCCCTACTCGTCCTTTGACATGAACTCCACCTAATTCATCAATATATCCAATTACATTTGATGATACCCAGTCTCTTCCGTTAGTATCTGTAATTAAAATATTGTAAGTTTTGTCTGGATCATTTTTATAGCCATCCATTGTTGAATAAGAATTTGCTGCAATTAATCCATATTCGTTATAATTACATTCTTCATACAATCCATTATCAAGTTTTTTAAATGCTGATACTTGTGCAAAAGGTTCAGGAGTAAGTCCATATTCCCTTTTTTTCAACTTTAAGCAATTTAACTTCTCGAACAAACTTTTCCATAATGTGTAGTAAATTCCACCATGCTCACAATCACCACCACCAATTGATAATGTAGTGTATGGTAAACTAAATCCAGAAATTTTTACACCACTACCTGCGCGCGACTCTCTTAAAAACTTATTAATAAATTTTTCCTCGCCCTTTGAAACACCTTCACCTACTGCAAAAGTAGCCAATAGATATGGTAACTTTTTACCAACACCATTTTCATGATATTTTTTTTCAATTAGATATTGCTTAGCCATCGTAATTAAAAAACTTGTCGTTGCATTAAAATAACTTGGATGATTTATTATTACATAGTCTAATGCCTTATTTTTATCATATTCGGGCTCAAGTGCAACAGACCAATTTTGCATTAAATTATCTGATATGGCTGTAATAACATCTGTATTTGACTCTGTATGTATATGCGCTAAACCTCTTAATCCTTTTATTTCTGGATTGCCAGATAATTCAGAATCATGAAATCTTCCACTTGTTATCAAGCTTCTATTCTTATGAATTATTTGACTTGGTAATCCAATTATTGTTGAGCCACTTGTATATGTAACAAGAAACTCTGTATCTAAATTATTATCATCTATTATCGTATCCTTATAATTATTCCCAAGTTCAATAAATTCACTAAACGATAATATTGACTTATTTTGTATTTGAAAATCTTTTACTTTATTGTCATAATGATAATATTTATCTAATTGTTCTTCATATTCATCACTCTTTTTTGGATCTTCTGGCAAGGAATCGGCTAATGAAACAATCAACTTTTTTGAAATATTAGATTCATCTACAATGTCTTTTATATCTAAATATGTGTCATCTGTTCCAATAAAGATTTTAGAGCTGCAATTAGCCAAAACATTCTTTAGATATTCCGAATTTAAATGAGTACCAAATAAATTAACTTTCGCACCTAGCTTATTTGCTGCTAATAATATATATACTAATTCTGGTGTATTTGACAAACAACATGGAATCTCATCGCCTTTTGTAATACCAATACTAGCTAATGATTTAGCAACCTCATCAGCTTTTTTCATCATCTCTTCAAATGTGATTTTGTTACCGCGATAAAACAATGCCGTTGCATTTGGTTGTCTATTGGATCTAATTCTTATTTCTTCATACCAAGAATGATTATTATTTTTTTCAATTGATTCTAAAGCATTTATTGCTTTTCTACCTTTTTTTGTCATAATAATTCTTTTAGAAGGTTTTGATTCTGGCAATGTTGAAAGCAGTTCAAGTTCATCTTGAATTTTAAAAGTTTTAATTCTTCCTGTATTTTTTGTATAATCTCTAGTTTTCATAAAATAACCTCCTTGTTATTCATCATGAATATCCTTTTTATTGCCTAATATACTAGCAAATATTAATGCACTTGTCAAATTTTGACAAAGAAAAAGCCAACTGTTCATTGGCCTTTTAATATCCATTACTTAGCATACTTTTTATAACTCTATGCAAATAAGGCTTGTATTCATCAATAGTTAGACCTATTCTTCTATTAAAAACAGAGAATAATGTTGATGATGTAAATTCAATAATCATATATAAAGTGACTTCAGGATTGTTAAGTTTAATATTATTATCTTTTACACCTTTTATAAACATATCATATAGTTTTATATGATCACTTCCAAGTATTTGATTTAACTTTTCAGAATATATACCCATCGATAAATCTTTAGAAATAAAGTTCAATAATTCGGGTGCTTTAATCAACTCATCTATTACATAATCAACAACAAAGATAATTTGATTATCAAATTTTTCTATTTTATGTTTGCTTAATTCATCCATGGCATTATTAAATAATTCTTCACTTTTGGAAATAATTAATTGCTCTTGAATATTATATTTGTCGGCAAAATATAAGTAAAAAGTTCCTTTTGCTACTTTAGCTGCATCAACAATATCTTGTATTGTAGTTGAATTAATACCCTTGGTAGTAAATAAGTCATAAGCACTTGCTAGTAATCTTTTTTTCTTTGGCACTTCTTCCATAAGCCACCTCTTCTATTCAAAAGTTATCACGTTTTTAGTGATTAGTCAATTATCAAAAACTTTTTATTGACTAATAGTCAGTTTTGTATTACCATTTATTTATGACCAAAAGTCAGTGAGGAGTTTTATATGAAGAATATCAGTAAAAACATTGTTAAGTATAAATGGTGGATTCTTGTAATATCTATTCTACTTATTATACCTGCAATCATTGGTATGGAAAAAACGAAAATCAATTATGATATATTAGTTTATCTTCCAAGTGATATTGAAACCATGAAAGGTGAAGATATCTTAACTAATGATTTTGATATGGGAGCATTTTCCCTATCAGTAGTTGAAAATATGAGTCAAAAAGATGTACTAGAATTGGAGGATAAAATCAAGGAAATTGATGGTGTCGAAAAAGTTGTTACAATAGATGATTTAACTGGTACAACAATTCCTGTTAGTATGTTACCTACTGAATTTAAGGATAAGGTTGCTAAAGATGGATCAACATTGATGCTAATAACATTTAAAGAATCTACTTCTAATCAAGAAACACTTGATGCTGTACAAAGTATTAGAGACTTAACTGGTGAATCAGTTAAAGTTGGTGGAATGTCAGCAATGGTACTTGATACAATGAATTTATCTAATTCAGAAATTGCTATCTATATTGTTATAGCGGTTGTATTATGTATTATTGTTTTAATGATATGTATGGATTCATATCTTGTTCCATTTATTTTATTATTAAATATTGGTATAGCTATCCTTTATAATATGGGAACTAATATATTCTTAGGAAATATATCTTATATTACTAAGGCTATATCTGCTGTATTGCAATTAGGTGTAACAACCGATTTCTCAATCTTCCTATATCATAGGTTTGAAGCAGAAAAGAAAGTTACTAAATCTAAAGAAGAGGCAATGGTTATTGCTATTGATGATACATTTAAATCAATATTAGGAAGTTCTCTAACAACAATTGCTGGATTCCTAGCATTATGTACAATGACATTACTTCTTGGTAAAGATATTGGTATTGTCATGGCTAAGGGAGTTCTATTTGGTGTTATATGTGTACTTACTATATTCCCTGCATTAATTCTTATATTTGATAAACAAATAGATAAAACTGTACATAGAGAAATATTACCTAAGTTTACTCATGTAAAGAATTTTGTAACAAAACATTATAAATTAATATTGGTAATATTTATTTTATTATGTATACCTGCTTATATAGGTAATAAAAATGTTAAAGTTTATTATAATTTAAGTAAATCATTACCTACTACACTTCAATTTAGTGTTGCTAATCAAGAATTAAAAGACAAGTATAATATTGTTTCACCTGAAGTTATATTAGTAGATAAAACTATGAAGAATAATGATATAAATGAAATGATAGATAAAATCGAAGATGTTGATGGTATAACATTTGCATTATCTTATTCAGAATTTAGTAATTTAGGTTTACCTGATGATTTAATACCAGAGGATGTCTATAACACATTTAATGATGGTGAATATCAGATGATAATTGTAAATTCAAAATATGAAATAGCAACTGATGAATTAAACAATCAAATTGGTGAAATAAATGATATAGTTAAAACTTATGATGATAAAGCAATTGTAGCTGGAGAAGGCCCTTTAATGAAGGATATGGTTAATATTAGTAATACAGACTTTAATAATGTTAATTATACTTCTATTGCTGTAATATTCATTATCATGGTATTTGTCCTTGGATCAATTTCTTTGCCAGTCATTTTAGTTACGGCAATTGAATTTGCAATATTTGTAAATATGTCTTCATTCTATTATACAGGTGTTACACTTCCATTTATAGCATCAATTGTAATTGGTACTATTCAATTAGGAGCCACGATTGACTATGCAATATTAATGACAACTAAATATTTGGATAAACGTAAGGCTGGTGAGGATTCTGTTAAGTCAATGCATTATGCACTTGATAACTCTGTTCAATCTGTATTTACATCAGGTTTATGCTTCTTTGCAGCAACATTTGGAGTTGGATTATATAGTAAAATAGATATTATTGGTGCTATATGTCATTTAATATCAAGAGGTGCTTTGATAAGCATGGCTGTTGTTATATTAATACTTCCATCTTTATTGATGGTATGTGATCCAATTATTATTAGAACTACTAAAGGGTTTAAGAAAGGAAAGAAAAATATGAAAAATAATATTAGTAAAAAAATCAATAAAAAAGCAGTAGCAGCATGTTTAGCTGTTACTATGTTAATACCATTTGGTGTTAATGCTCAAACAAAAGATGAAACAGTATATTCTAGATTAAACAATGAAGGAAATACTATAGAAACAATTGTAAGTGATGAACTAAGCAATGTTAATGGTGATGTTGTTGATGAATCAAATTTAAATAATATTAAAAATGTTAATGGCGATGAAGAGTTCTTACAAAATGGTACTAATCTTATTTGGAAAAGTGAAGGAAATAATATCTATTATCAAGGTAGTACAAGTAAGGCATTACCAATTAATATTGATATTAAATACTATTTAGATGGAGAGTTAATCAATGTTAATGATTTAAATGGTAAATCAGGTCATATTAAAATGGTATTAAATTATACTAATACAGATAAACATGGTAATTTATATACTCCATTTGTAGTTACAATGACTACAACATTAAGTAATTCAGCTAATACTAATATTACTATTGATACAGGTAAAGTTGTTTCCAATGGAACATCAAGTATTATTGTTGGACTTGCAACACCTGGTTTATCCGAATCACTTAATATAGATGAGTTGGATAAGTTTAATAGTATAACTATTGAATATGATACAACTGATTTTACTGAGCATGATATTTATAATGCTTATGCTGCTAAGGTTATTGATGAAGATGATTTAAAAATATTTGATAAGATGGATGATTTATATTCATCTGTAGATACATTAACTAATGCCTCTACTCAATTAGTAAGTGGAAGCAATGCATTAAGTACAGGAATGAACACATATACTACTAATTTTAAAACTTATAAAAATGGTATGAATGCTTTAACAGAAGGAATTAGTAAAATCAATACAAATTATTCTAAATTAAATGCTGGTATTAATAAATTAAATAGTAATTTAAGCGAATTAAGTTCTATTGCTAGTGATTTATCTCAATTGAAATCCGGTTTAGAAGAATCTTCTACAGGATTAACTAAAATTAATGCTGGATTGGATCAAATTAAGAAAACACTTGATATCGTTAATGCAGGTGGTTATAATTTAGGACAATCAAGTACTATTGGTTTAGTAGCTGATGTTAAGGGACTAGAAACATATATGAGTGCTTTAGCTCAAAATCAAGGTAAGACTTGCGATATCCAAAACAAAGATATTACTGGATGTGATCAAAACCTATTTGGTATTTACCAAGATTTAAGTGCTGAAAGTTCTATTATAAATGGATTATCTACTAAGATTACTGAACTTGAAGCTGGAATTACAAAAATTCAAACAGGTATTAATACAATGGATTCTTCAATTGATGTTGCATCTTTAACTACTAAATTAACTGCCCTATCAAATGGTGTAAATGAGTTAGCTAGTGCATCTAACCAAATGAATGGTGCTCTTCAAACTCTTAATAGTTCTAGTGAATTATTAAATAATGCCACTAATGAATTATATGATGCTACTAATGAGTTAAATAATGGTGCTCAAGAATTAAGCGAAGGAATGTCTAAGTTTGATTCAGAAGGTATTCAAAAGATTAATTCTTATGTTAATGGTGATATTGCCTCTTTACAAGATAATTTAGAGGATTTAAAGACACTTTCTGATAACTATGGTATGTTTACTGCTAAGACTAATGAAACATCAGGAAATACTAAGTTTATCGTTAAGATAGAAGCTAATAATTAAAAATAATAATTAAAAATAATAAAAGATGGATTTTAAATCCATCTTTTTCTTTATATTAATATAATGTTGTTGAAGAATAACTTGGTGTATATGACTTAGATGATGAACCTAATATTAATTGATATAATAAGGAATTAGATATTATCAAGGCATCATTTTCAGTCATTGAGTTCATTGATAATGCACTTGCATACTTAGTTGTATCAACTGCACTACCCTCGCTGAAATCATTAGTAGAAGTTAAATTGAATGTATA
>CALMHN010000056.1 GCA_937863745.1 uncultured bacterium
AACGTATTATACAAAAATACTCCTGTATTTTCAACGGAAGTATTTAATTACATGTTATTAAATTTTTGTATTTACTTATTGTTATAAGCGACGATGTGTTAGATACATTAAATAATGTATTTGCATATTTTAAGTTTACAGTTTTCTCAATTATTTCACTTTCAGGAATATTATTACTTGTACAAATATCAATGATATTTGATCCTTCATGAACATATCTTCCATCAGATTTTGTAATGAATAATTGAATTGATTCAGGATTTATTGTTATATTATTTGTTAAATAAAACTCTTCTATCTTATTGAGTGAATAAACTATTTTACCCGTCTTATCAATGGCATAAATGGTCGTCCCACCTAAAGTAGAATCTCCTAATGCCACGATAAACAAGTCATCAACGAGAGCTAATGAGTTTGAAATAACTTTTTTATTTGAGTCAATTAATTTATCATTTACGTAAAATGAGTCACCGATTGTTATAGTAAAATCATCGTTAATTATATGCGTTCCATTACTGGTGGAAATAGTTACTTCGTTAAAAACAGTAGATGTGTTATTATTTACCTCAACATGATTAATATATCTGGGTATTACAAAATAACATATAAAGGCTGTTAATAAAGCAATTAAAATTAAGATAATTAGTAAATATATCATAAAATTATTATCTTTTTCAGGTTTAGTATTTATTACCACTCTAACCTTTTTTACTTCATTACTTACCTGTTTGGTAGAATCACTATTTAGACTAATTGGTGCTACAACATGATTAATTTGCCTATTGGATTCATTATTCACATTAACACCATCCTATTCTTAGCTAAATTATACCAATTTAATAACTAAAAGTACATAGCAGCCATATAATTAACAATAACAGAAAGAAACAATGCATTGCTTGGTCTATCTTCATATTGATTACAAGTATTAGCAAATATTTTATTAATTTTTTGCTCATTACCATATGTAAATATGTTTTCAATGCAAGTTCTAATATCTTTTTCAACATTTTTACATACTGTATTATTCATCTTAGCTAAATATTTATATATATAGTCATATGATACACTACTAGACATTATTTCATCATAAAATAATGTGATTATCTGACAAAGATATTTCAAACCAGTTAGACATGGTTTGACACCTAAATCTAGCAAAATCTCTTTCACTTCAAAATTTGTGAGAGTACACTTTTGACCCTCACGCTGTTCGTCCACGCTTAAACAACCCCCTTTACGTTTGGATATTATAGCAAAAAAAAGAAGCCAATTCAAATTGGCCTCCCTAGCAGTATGATTTTTTTTATAAGGCATACTTAAGTTAAATATATGAATTAGAGTTGGGGTAACTTAAATAATCGTATGCCATTTTTTGTTCGAGTTTTTTATATTTTTTTGAGTTTTTTATATTTATTTGAGTTTTATTTGAGTTTTTTATATATAATTATTAGTTCATTAATAGATAGGTTTGAGTTTATATGAAAAGTTAATTATATATGAGTGTAGTTTATATACAAGTTAATTGTATTTCATAATTATAAATAAGGTAATTAAGCCACCTTTAAGCTTTTTATTATTCTACAATTAACGATATTATACATTTTTTCTGTTTCTAATTTTTATTTATTATTTATCAAACTTCCTTTCATATTATTCACTTTACTATTGAAATGTGAATGTTATATGAAATTTATATATATTTTAATTATTTATTTTTTTATTTACTTTTCTCATTATTTATTATTCTATCATCCTCCTTTGCATGGTTTAAATATACTAAATGAATGTGAATGTTTTATGAATAAAAAAAATAATTAAGAAAAATCTTAATTATCGCCAATCCTGATGGACTATATCAATCTTTGTTATTTTAATATCATGATTGTTTTTATCACGTAATACTTGTAAGTTATAGGTAATATCCGTATATCTCTTTTTATTTCCACGAATTATTTCTTTCGTATTTTTATCAATAAAATAATTTTTCATCGTGGTAGTTAATTCAACTTCTAACTCTTGTTTATTATTCAATTCTTTAATTGCAATAATACCACCTGTTCGATATACTAAATCGCTTATAATCTCTTCTTCATTTCTCATTTCATCAACATGAGTTATTAATGGCGCTAGTTTATTATATATTTCTTGCATTAGAGAGTTCATATCAATTGATGAATCAATTTTATTTAATTCTTTTTTTGGTATATAATCTTCATCGGTTAAAGAGTTACCTGAAGTCATACGGAAATAGTAAAGCAACGATTTTGCTCCCATTTTCGACTTTCGTAGAAAAATGGTAACAATTATATCTAGGGTAATTAGTACAAAGAATACTTTATAGGCTATTCCAAATATAAATATTAGAATCCAGGTAAAATAACCCATAGAATCATTATCTTGTTCCTTTACTTCTTCTGTGATGGAAAAATCTCTAGTTTCAGCATAGACAACATTTAATTTAGTCGTGGATATGCTGATAATTGTTAATAATATTAGTAAAAACCTTAAATATTTCATGGGCTCTCCTATTTATGTATAAATTATAACATATAAAGTCTTGAAGTGAAATCTTTATTTAGTTATGATATTTTATGTGATGTTTTATGAATGAGAAAGAATTAATTGAATACTATAATAAGTTTAACGAAGATAAAAGACTTAATACTAAGCATGCTTGGATTGAATATCAAACTACACTAAAGTATATTCATGATTATTTAAATAAAGGAATGAATATATTAGATGTAGGTGCTGGAACTGGTAAATATGCGATATATTTGGCTGATGAGGGATACGATGTAAGTGCCGTTGAATTAGTTAAGCATAATTTACGAGTTATGGAAAGTAAGACTGATAAGGTGAAATGCTTTCAGGGAAATGCTTTAGACTTAAGTAGATTTAAAGATAATAGTTTTTCCATAGTTTTATTATTGGGTCCTATGTACCATTTAATTAGCAATGAAGATAAAGTTAAGGCTTTAAAAGAAGCAAAGAGAGTCGTTAAAGATGGTGGTTATATTTTTATTAGCTATTGTATGAATGAATATGCAATTTTAAAACATGGATTTATCGATGGAAATATTATAAGCGCTTATGAAAGTAAGATGATTGATGATAAATTTCATATATTATCTAAAAGCAATGATTTATATTCATTTGTTAGATTAGAAGATATTAATCATTATAAAGATGAAGTTCAATTAAAACGAATTAAAATAGTAAGCCAAGATGGAGCTGCTGAATACATAAAAAAAGAAATAAACAAGATGGATGATAAATCCCTTAATTTATTTCTTCAATATCATTTATGTAATTGTGAAAGACCTGAACTATTAGGCGCAGGTAGACATATACTAGATATATTACAAAAGTAATTATCTAGTTTTTTTATAACCAACTATGGTATTTCTTTATATAAATTTTCTTTATTATTTGTACTAATACAGCATATAAAGCAAATAATACCACCAAATAAATGTAATATGATAATGGTAATATTTCAAAATGGAATGATGGAATATTATGTAATAACAATGGTGTTACTAAAGTTCCAATTACTGTAAATGTAGACATGATTGAAAGATATGGACTAGCATGTGATTCAATAAATGGTCTCTTTGATGTTCTAATAAAGTAAATTATTAATGTTTCATTGATTAAACATTCAACAAACCAAGCTGTTTGGAAATATGAGGCTTCTTCAACTGTGTTCCAGCCAAAGACAAACCAAAATAAAGCAAAGAATATGACATCAATTACAGATGAACATACACCCATGACATTCATAAATCTTGAGATACCAGATATATCCCATTTTTTGGGCTTTTTAAGGAACTCTGGATCAACATTATCATAAGGAATTGCTATTTGAGAGAAATCATATAAGAAGTCTTGAATTAGCATTTGAATTGGAAGTAATGGTAAGAAAGGTATAAATATGGAGGCAACAAGAATACTGAAGACATCTCCAAAATCATCAGATAAGGCCATCTTCATATATTTTATGATATTTCCATATACTACTCTTCCCTCAATTACACCTTCATAGATAACACTTAAGTTTTGCTCAAGCAATATGATGTCAGATGACTCTTTAGCAATATCGGTTGCTGTATTAACACTTATTCCAACATCTGCATAGTGTAGAGATGGGGCATCATTTACACCATCACCCATGTAACCTACAACATGTTTATTCTTTCTTAAGGTTTCAATTATACGTCCTTTTTCAAGGGGATTAACACGAACAAAGACATCGGTCTTCTCAACGGCTTTAGCTAGTTCTTCATCGCTCATATTGGCAATGTCAGTTCCCCTTAAAATGTTTTCTGTTGATAAACCAACACCATTACAAACATTAGTAGTTGTGTATATATCATCACCAGTTAAAACTTTTAATTTAATACCTTTATTCTTAAGATCTTTTATAGTATCTTTGGCATCTTCCTTAATTGGATCAAGGAAAGCTACAAAGCCTTCAAGGTTCATATTGGTTTCATCTTCAGCTTTAAATCCATCATTTTCAGGATTTGTTGCTCTCTTAGCAGCTAGAGCAATTATTTGCATACCAGTGCTTTCAAGTTTTCTTGCCTCTTTTATAATATTTTCTTTTATTTTATCATCCAATGGAATTGCTTTACCATTTAGTTTTGCTTTACTACAACATTTAATAACTTCTTCAAGGGCACCTTTAGTTATCATACGATAAGTATGCCCAGTTGTACTTTGAACAACTATTGATTGTTTCTTTCTTGTATAATCGAAAGGAATTTCATCAATTTTTACATACTTATCTATAGTGGCTTCAATATTATGCTCTTTTCCATATTGAATAACAGCTTTATCTAGAATGTTTTTTATACCTGTACTATAAAAACTATTTAAATAAGCATATTCAAGAATAGATTCATCCTTTTTTCCTTCAATATTAATGTATCTTTGTAAAACTACTTCGCCTTTTGTTAAAGTTCCGGTTTTATCAGTACAAAGTGTATCAATTGCTCCAAGATTTTGAATTGAATCAATTCTTTTAACTAGAACTTTTTTCTTAGCTAAGGCTTTTGTACCTTTTGTTAAATTAACATTTATAATCATAGGTAACATACTTGGAGTTATACCAACTGCAACTGATAAAGCATACATTAAGGCTTCCATCATATTTCCACGTAATATACCATTTATAAAGAAGACAATTGGGCATGTTATTACCATATATCTTATCAATAACTTAGTTACTTTATTAACACCAA
>CALMHN010000057.1 GCA_937863745.1 uncultured bacterium
GGTGGTTTCTTCAAATATTATGAGTTAGAACAATTCGAAAATGTGTTATAATGGATATTGATATATAATATTGGAGGTAATTTTAAATTCTATCAATATTATATGTTTTGAAAAAGCATTTGATATTTGTTAAAGAACTTGAGACTGAATATATATTTAGATGCCCAATTTGTGGAGATTCACAAAAACGGTTAACTGGGCATGGCCATTTTTATATAAATAAAGAAAATGGTATGTTTTATTGTCATAGATGTAATGCAACTGGCAATATATATTCTTATTTATTAAAATATGAAAATCTTGATATAAAAGATAAAAAGATGGTATTGCAGCAAATATTAAATACTAATAATAGTGTAATAACACATACAAATAAAACTTTAGAATATTTTGATGATTATACAATATTAAAAGATATTTTTTTAAATACTAATGTAAATCAATATTTAACTGATAAACATATTTTTCAGATCTATAATAAATATATTGATAAAAGATTGAAGGGTGTGGATGTAGAATTTATAAAAAAAGAATTATTATTTAAATTAATATATCCGTTTTATAGTGTTACTCCAGTATATTATCCTTCGTATATGCCTGCATTATTACTTAATCGAATATATTTTAAACATTATAATTATATTTTTTCTGCGAGACAGATTGATGGTATTAAAGACTCTGCCAATAAAACATATTATAGTAAATATATATTTATGAAACCAAAGATAATAAATTCTATATATCCGTTTGTTATGTATGATAAACTTCCAATACACAATATATATTTGGTGGAAGGTGTATTTGATGTTATAAAATTATATTATTTTCTTTCGTTTGAAGAGGAAAATTATATAGTTATGACTACTAATGGTAAACGTATTGGTAATATACTTCAATCTTTTATTTATGATATTGTATCTCAATATAAAGTAAATAAAATAGTATGGATTCCAGATATAGATGTTGAACGTGAAATTATAACGAATTCAATAGAACCATTAAAATCTATATTTAGATCTAGATTGAACACATATATTCCTATATATATTGGTCAAACTCAACAATATAAAGATATTGGCGATATGGATAATATTACTTGTCTTAAGAGTGTTGATTTATATAAATATGAAACATTTAAATTGATACCAGTATTCAAGCAATTGTAGTAATACTGTGTATTTTTTCTATATATAGTATAATAATGATAGTTGAATGTATATTTCCAATATTTATATAAGGAGGTGTGGATACATTTGTTTTTATCAGTTGGGAGTTTGGTTGCTTTGTATGTCAACTGTTTATTATTTAAATTTTGACAAGTTTTAAAATGAGATGTGATAATACCAAATTATTTTTATTTTGAAAGGAGGGAAATGGCACATTATCTATACACTATATAGGATGGAGTGTCTTGTGCCTGAAATAGACAAATGATAAAAATTTTTAATCACAAAATTCAAAAAGATAAATTTACATTATATCCGTTGTATGATATGCATATTGGTAGTAATTTATGTGATATTACAAAATTATTGGAAACTATTGATATTATCAGAAAAGATACAGATGGATATTTCGTTATCGGTGGTGATGCACTTGATATGTCAATAAAGGAATCAATAGGTGATGTTTATAATGGTATGAATCCTGCAGAAGAAGGTAAGCGATATTTAGAAATATTTCAAAATTTATGGAATAAATGTTTGGGAGTTATTCGTGGAAATCACGAAATGCGATTATTTAGATCTACTGGCATTGATTTGTTAGAGTTTATTACACCTTTTGAATTATACGCTGGAGATACTGCTATTGTAAATATTCAGTGGGGGTCTGAATTACAAAATACCACCTCAATATTATTAACACATGGCAGTGGTGGAGCAAGTACTCCTGGTGGACAAATGAATAGTGCAATTAAAATGGAAAAGGTTGTTACGAATATTAATTTTATCTTAAGCGGTCATACACATCAATTAATTCAATTTCCAGATTTAATATATATATATAATCCAAAATTGATGGTTATAGAAGAACATATAACAGAACATATTGTATGTGGGAGTTATTTAAAATGGGGTGACTATAGCGAACGCAAAGTACTTAAACCATCTATTATTGGAAGCCCAAGAATATTGTTTGATAGTAATATTTCTAATAAATATGTAGTTCAATTGTTGTGGTGATTGCGATGTCATCTAAAAGTAAACAGAAGGGTAAATCATTTGAAAATAAAGTGGCAAAAATGATTTGCAAAATATTCGAAATTGATAATAAGTATATCAAAAGATCTGGTAGTAGTGGTGTAAGATTGGATGAGCATGGAGATATTGATATAAATCATCCAAAAATAGAACAACAATTTCCATTTGTAATTGAATGTAAGAAAAATGAAAAATGGAAATTTAATGATTTGTTAGGCATTGGTACTGTGAATAAATCTAATATCTTTTTAGACTTTATATCGCAAAGTATAACGGAAATATATAATGACAAATATGGATTGATTGTTTTTAGTAAAAATTATGAGGATGTATACGGATTATTTTATTCAGATAATACTACAAAAAATAATGAAATGTTTGAAACTATCTTGCAATTATTAGAAAATAAAATGATTAGTCATATTGGTGAATATAAGATATTGGTATTTAGATTTGAGGAGTTTCTTGAAAGATGGTATATACAGTTTATCAAAGAGTCAACTACCCACCGCTTATAGAAGCGGAGGCTTGTAAGAAATCTG
>CALMHN010000058.1 GCA_937863745.1 uncultured bacterium
ATTATAAAGAATTTGATCCTGAGTTTGCTACTTTATTAGAAAAATATAAAGATTATACTATAAATGTTTTAAACATTGAAAGAGTACAAAAGAAACCTCGTAAAGATTATGCTTATTGGAAAGATATTAAACCTGGAATTTGGTATATGTATGATGAATTATTTGCTGGTAATGATTATGCATGGGGATCAATAAATAATATTGATGATATTAAGAATATATTAAATGAATATGTTACTAATTATTATGATTCTAATGATGATAAAGATATGTGGTTTAATAAAATTAAAGATTTATGTGATAAATTAGGATATGCTTCTAATATGAAAGAATATAAGGAAAATCCTGAAAATTATAAAGGATCTGTTGCAGATGTTTCAACTGTTATAAGAGTTGCATTAACTACAAAGAATGAAACTCCTGATCTATTTGCTATCATGGAATTACTTGGTAAAGATAGAATTATCGAGAGAATAAATAAGGTGAAATAAAAGTGAGTATTAAAGAAGTTGTTATTGCCATATTTACAATTATTATTGATCAAATAATTAAGAGTATTATGCAAATATATAATGTACATTTAATACTAATAAATAATATTTTAAGTATCGATTATTGCTATAATCAAGGAGCTGCCTGGAATATATTATCTGGGCATCTTTACTTATTAATACTTATTACTATTATTATGTTAGTAGTAATATATAGCTTAATGTTTTCTTATAAAGAAAATAAGTTAACTAATTTATCATTTGGTTTATTATTTGGTGGTGTAGTTAGTAATTTATTGGATAGAATTATATTTGGCTATGTTAGAGATTTTATAAGTATAGGAAGTTTTCCTGTATTTAATATTGCCGATGCTTCAATTGTGGTTGGTGTAATATTAATAATTATTATAAGTTTGAAAGGAGATGTTAAAAATGAAGATAAATGTAGAGGAAGAAAATAGAGATAGAATAGATAAATATTTGGTTAATTATTTAGATGAATCAAGAAGTATGATTGATAAGATGATTGATGTTGGATATGTTTTAGTTAATGGTAATGTTGTTAATGCACATTATATGGTAAAAGTAGGAGATTCTATTGAAGTTAAAGATGGATTTAAAATAGATACTGATATTGTAGCTGAAGATATCCCTTTGGATATTGTTTATGAAGATGATGATTTAGCCATTATTAATAAAAAATCTGGTATGGTAGTACATCCTGGAAGTGGTAATTACCATGGTACATTAGTTAATGCTTTAATGAATTATACCGATGATTTATCAGATATGAATGGTGAGGAAAGACCTGGTATTGTTCATAGAATAGATAAAGATACATCAGGTTTAATGGTAGTTGCTAAGAATAATGAAGCTCATAGAAAACTTGTAGATATGCTTTCTAAACATGAAATAAAAAGAGAGTATATTGCTTTAGTTAAAGGTGAATTTATGTCTGATACCGCGACTATTGATGCTCCAATTGGAAGAGATCCTCAAAATAGAAAAAAGATGGCAGTTGTTGCTCGTAATTCTAAACAAGCTATTACTCATTTAAGAGTTATTAAAAGATATAAAGGTTATACTTTATTAAGACTTGCTCTTGAAACTGGTAGAACACATCAAATTAGAGTTCATTTAAATTATATAGGTTTTCCTATTTATAATGATCCTTTATATACAGGAGATTCTACTACTGAATTTGGTCAATTTCTTCATTCAACATCTATAGAATTTGATCATCCTATTACAGGTAAACATTTACATTTTGAAGTAGGTGTTCCTGAAGAATTCCAAAAATTTCTTAATACTTTAGAAGAAAAGTAAAAGAATTTATAATATAATATTGTATAATGTAAATGGAGGATATATTAAATGGCAGATTTAAGTATTTCTAAAAATGATGAAATTACTATGCGTTTAGTACATTACTTTGTAACTAAAGAAGATTATCAACCTGTTTTAGTAAATGGACTTGATAATGAAATATGGCTTGAGAATTTAGATAAGCCTTATGAAGTAATTATAATAAATAGTAATTATATACATAATAATGAACAATTAGATTTTGAAGTGTTTAAGACTAAAGAAGTTGTAAAACAAATTAAGAAAAAGACATTATCATTATCAATGAATATTTTAAATATATTGTTGGATGTAGGTGAGAATGTGGATACAAGTACTTTTATGGATAAGCATGTTACTTTATGCGAAGTAAATGATGTTAAAGAATTATCAAGTGGAGAAGGTATATCTGAAATTTATCCAAATATGGTTAATGATGATGTTACCGCAAGTGATTCTATGGATTTCTTTATTAATGTTACTAATGATATTAATAATAAGACAGAAGAAAAAAATGAAATATATGAGCATACTTTTAGTAAAAAGACTACTTATTTAACATATGGTTTAATTGCTATTAATGTAATTGTATTTTTATTACAAGAAATGGGTATTTTAAATGCTGCTGATTTTGCTATGAATCAAGTATTAGTTAAGCAAGGTCAATGGTATAGAATATTTACTTCAGCTTTCTTTCATGGAAGCATAATACATATATTAACTAATATGTATTCTTTATATGTAGTAGGTAAGGAAGTTGAGACATTACTAGGTAAATGGAAATATGCTTTAGTATATTTTATAAGTATTATTACATCTTCTTTATTAAGCGCTGCAGTTAATGGTGCTGGTTCAACATCAATTGGTGCATCAGGGGCTATATTTGGTTTATTAGGTGCTTTGTTATACTTTGGTTATAACTATCGTTTATATATTGGTAATGCTTTAATATATGAAATAATACCAGTTATAGCAATAAACTTATTTATAGGTTTTACATTACCTTATATTGATAATTTTGCCCATATTGGAGGATTAATCGGTGGATATCTTTCTTGTATGGCAGTTGGTGTTGAAGGTAAAGGAGAAGCAAGTGATAGAGTAAATGGTTCTATAGTAACGGCTTTATTAATTGGTTTCTTAACTTATGTAATGCTAGTATTAAGATAAAGTGACTTAGTCACTTTTTTTATGATTGAATTTATAATATAATTATTCTAGGATGAGTAATATGAATAAAAAAATAAAACTAAGTGTATTAATATTATCTTT
>CALMHN010000059.1 GCA_937863745.1 uncultured bacterium
AGTATTACATAAACTCTTTTATCTAATCTCTTTAACCTATCCATATCTATCCTCAAACAAATTTTATCATAAATAAAAAACTGATACAATGTATCAGTTTCTTTATTACTTACTTAAAGCTTCAACTAATTCAGCTTTTTTCATTGAAGTATAATCAGCTATATTATTAGCCTTAGCCATTTCCTTTAATTCAGAAACAGTTAATTTAGATAAATCAGTAGATTCTACAGAATCTTCACTGTCAGCTTTTTTAACTTCTTCATTAGCAGCCTTAGCAGCAGTCTTAACATTCTTACCAGCTAAAGCATCCTTAGCTATTTGTACATATGATGCAAATAATGCAGGATTTTCAATAGCTACTTGAGAAAGCATCTTTCTATTAATTAAAACATCAGCTTTTGATAGACCATCAATAAATCTTGAATAAGAAATATCGTTTAATCTACAAGCAGCATTAATTCTAACAATCCATAACTTTCTAAAGTTTCTCTTATTATTCTTTCTGTCTCTATAAGCATATACACCTGAATGTAATGTTTGTTCATGAGCAGTTTTATATAATCTATGTTTTGAACCAAAATAACCTTTAGCTCTTTTTAAAACTTTTCTACGTCTATTCTTTGCAACGTTTCCGCCTTTAACTCTTGCCATTAGTATTACCTCCTATATAACTTTCTTTAATCTATTAGCAATACCTTTAGCTAATTGACCTTTTCTTCTTCTTTGTCTAATTTGTTTTGAACTATCCTTAGATGTTTGGTGATTACCACCACTTAACTTGTAAGTTAATAATCCACTTGGATGTTTCTTTAAAACTTTTGCAGTAGATTTATGTGTTTTTTGTTTTGGCATAATAAATTCCTCCTATTTTTCCTTCTTTGGTGCTAAAACCATTATCATAGTTTTTCCGTCTAAAATTGGTTTAGACTCTACATCAGCATATTCATTAAGTTGTTCAGCAAAACGATTCATAACTTCTAGACCAACTTCTGTATGAGCCATCTCACGTCCACGAAAACGAATTGTAACCTTAATCTTATGACCTTTTATTAAATAATCTTGAGCATTCTTTTTTCTAGTTTCAAAATCATGTACATCAATATGTGCTGATAATTGATACTCTTTTGTATCCTTATTGGATTCTCTTTGTTTCTTTAAAGCATCTTTAGCTTTCTTACTCTTTTCATACTTATACTTGTTATAATCCATAATCTTACCAACAGGACGATCAGATCCTGGGTTCATAAGAACTAAATCTAAACCAGCAAAAGTAGATATAGTTAAAGCATCTTGAAGCTTCTTGGTTCCCATTTGCTCACCATTAGGGCCAATAACCATAAGTTCTTGTACTCTAATACGATTATTTATAGGTAATTCATCTTCTCTATTGTTAACAAACTTTGCTATGTCAACGCACCTCATTTCAATTAAAAAGTGAATACAATTGTATCCACTTAAAAAACCTAATTATTTTGTATAATCATTCGGCTTTCGAACCTAGGCACTTAATTATCCCTCAGGTGGATGTGGATACATCGCTTTCCTCTTTAAAACATCTAAATTATACCATATTTAAATTACTTGTCAAGCATTAATCTTTGAATAATGATACCAACACGGGTTTAAGGCCTTCATATATTATAAATGCTAGTAAATTGAATATTACTACATTACCAACTAATTTATAATTAAGTATTTCAATACTTACAATACTACCAATTGGAGTAAAGAAGAATAAGCTCTCAATTAAGACTACAATTAAGACACATAAATTCATAACTTTATTAGATAATATTCCTTGTTTAAAAATATTGGTTTTTAAATTTCTTGCACTATAAGCATATATAAGTTCTTGAATTACTATTGATAATAAAGCTAAACTACTTGCTTCATTACTTGATAAACCTGCTCCAAATACAAAATAAGTTACAAGAGCAAATATTATTTCAATAATAGCACTTGATATTACACATGATAATATAAATGGAGTAAACAATGGTTTGTCTAAAGCCCTTGGTTTATCACTCATAATATTTTTTCTAGCATTTTCAAATGATAAAGCAATACTTGGTAACGAATCTGTTACTAAATCAATAAACAAAATATGTAATGGAAGTAAAATATTTACTCCTGCAAACATCCCAATAACTACAGCAAATATCTCTGCCATATTAGATGATAAAGAATAAACAATATTATTTCTAATATTATCAAATATTCTTCTTCCTTCTTCAATAGCCGTCACTATAGTTGAAAAAGAATCATCAAGTAAAATAATATCTGATACAGAACGAGTAACATCCGTCCCAGTAATTCCCATGCCAATACCAACATTAGCATCTTTAATAGCAGGAGCATCGTTTACACCATCACCTGTCATAGCAACAACTAATCCTTTAGCTTGTAAGGCATGAACAATTCTTTCTTTATGTTTAGAATTCACTTTAGCATAAACCGAATACTTTAAAACAATATCTTTTAATTCATCATCTGAATACCCATCAAGTATTTTACCTTCAACACCTTCAGAATCATCTTTTATAATTCCCACTTCTTTAGCAATAGCACAAGCTGTAACTAAAGCATCCCCCGTAATCATAATTGGTCTAATATGAGCTTTTCGACATTCTTTAACTGATGCCTTAACCTCAGCACGAGGAGGATCGATGATACCAACATAACCAGCTAAACATAAACTACTTTCATCAATAACATCAACAACTACTTTATAAGCATAAGCCATAACTCTTAAAGCTTTTCTACTCATTTTTTCAGCAGACTTAATAATATTCTCTTTTTCTTCTTCACTAAGTTTAACTATCTTACCATCTTTATATATATATTTACAATTATCTAAAACATTTACTAATGATCCTTTAGTTAACATGTATTTATTATTTTCAACATGATTAATTGTCGACATCATTTTTCTATCAGAATCAAAAGGTATTGCCGTTATTCTTTTACATTCTTGTCTTATATCAAAAGGCTTAATTCCCTTTTCTTCAAGATAAGCATATAAACAACTTTCAGTTGGATCACCAACATACTCATTATTATCAATAATTGTATCATTACATAAAGCAAATATATATTTAATCATATTTTCATCATATATATGTGCTTCTTTAATTTTCATTTTATTTTGAGTAATAGTTCCCGTTTTATCAGAACATATAACACTTATAGAACCTAAGGTTTCAATAGCATTCATTTGTCTAACAATAGTTTTCTTCTTTGATAAAGAACCTGCTCCATTAGATAAACATATAGTAATCACTGCAGGTAATCCTTCAGGAATAGCCACAACAGCTAAAGATATACATAACATAATTGTTTCCATTACTGAATTATGTATAACTAATGAATATATAAATATAAATATTAAAATAATAAATATTAATTTAGTAATCGTTTTACTTAATTCTTTTATCTTTAACTCTAAAGGAGTATCCACTCTATAAGGAGTATTTAAAGAAACTGCAATACGACCTATTTCACTCATCATACCCGTTCTAACAACAATAGCATTTCCATTTCCACTTGTAACATTAGAACCTGAAAAAACCATATTAACTTGATCTTGAATAAGTAATTCACCCTTTAATGTAACATCACTTTTTTCAACACTAATTGATTCTCCCGTTATTGTGGATTCATCTACAAATAAACTATTAAATTTAAATAATCTAGCATCAGCCGGTATTTTATCTCCGGCATCTAAGACAATAATATCTCCAGGTACTAAATACTCTGAATTAATTACTTTAATTTTTCCATCTCTTTTAACTTTAACCGTAGTATTTTCATACTTCTTTAAACCCTCAAGAGTAACATTTGCTTTTTCTTCTTGAATAAATCCCATTATTCCATTTATTAATACAACCGCAGTTATAACAATAGAATCTACAAAATCATGAGACCACATAAAACCATATACAAGCATAAAAATATCAACAATGATTAATATAATAATCATTGGATCTTTAAACTGACTTATAAACATTTTAAAAGGACTTGTACCTTTTTTCTCTTCTAATATATTTCTTCCAAATTTATTTAATCTTGAATTAGCCTCATTAGTACTAATACCATCTCTATCAGTATCTAATTCTTTAAAAATATCCTCTACATCTTTATTATAATAATGCATACAGAAACCCACTTTCACATATAAAAAAAGATTAATCTTTTTTGTCTATTTTAATTAATCCTCTTTCTATTTCTTCTAATGCTCTACCAATACCTCTTTTACAAACATATTCGTTTTCTTTCATTTGGTAATGGTTGTTCTCATTCATTTGTTTACTTCTATCTGCTGAGACATGAACTAAAATATACTTCGAACCAACAACATTAAGAATTTTATCAATTGATGGATATATCACGCTTAACACTCCCTTCCTTTTATTAACAATAATATACTATATATTATCATAAAATGCTAAATAATTTACAAAATTTTACATTAAGAACATAAATTTTCAATATCTAATAAATCCATATAATACTTATGATAATTTTTACCATCTACATAAACTGGAATAGTCTTTAAATCATATTCCTTAATTATTTCCCCAATATTAAACCAAACACTACTATTTTTAAACTTATAAGTCTTCTTACCAACTTTATATGAACATATAACTGTATAAGGACATCTAGCAATTAAATGAACACTTCTATTTTCCTTAACTGATACAATCTTAGCATCAATCTTTTCTCCATTTAATTTTAAATATTTATCTCTTCTAGATAAAACTATTAAAATAATAAAGAATATAAATGATAAAACTATCAAAGCACCAGATATACAAGTACTAACAATAACATACATAATCTGAGACTTAACAAAACAAGAAGATGGATAATTTTCATTATAATAAACATCCACTACATCACCAGTATTCATTGATGTATCAATTATATTTAATTCCTTTTGATAAGTAGAATCTCCTACTGTATATTTAATTAATGTTGTTCCTGTCTTATAATTAACGTCTTCAACACTACCTTCGATTTTAACTCTTGATAAATAAGTATCATAATATCTATAACCATCTATCAAAGAAAATGCTAACATTATTCCGCCAAAACCAAGTAATACAATACATAAAACAATTAAGCTTCTATATCTCTTCATATTAACTCCTAGTCTTCTTATTAATTACTAAATTACGATTATAACTATCCACTAAATTTTTAAATTGTCGATAATCGTTTTCATATAATAATTCTCTTAATTTATAAAGAAATTCTTTATCATGTATCTTATCAGGATAATATTTCTTAATGGGCTCTAACTCAGGCATTCTATCAATTAAAAAGCCATAAAAATCTATTAAACTTTTCTCATCATATATATTAGGCCAAAACTCTTGCATCTTTTTAATTTCAAATTCTTTATAAGCAGCCTCATTAAAACCAGGAGTAGCATATATACTTGGAATAATACCACACATACCTAATAAAGATCTAACCATATCATAAAAATCATCAATCATATTATCAACCTCTAATTAGATTATAACATATAATTATTGTCTTGTTTTACTTCTTTTTAATAGAAAACGACTATCATCAAATATTTGCCATGGTGAATAATATCTACCTTCTGTATGACCATGAATAGCAAATTCACTTAAATTAACAGACGTTAATTCTTCTTCCATATCATTTAATCTAACTATTATATTTTTAATAATATCAAGCCATACAAAATCAGGAATTGGCTTATATTCTTTAGGTATAGAATTATTAACTATATTTTCATCAAACCCAATAGATTTTAAGAATTCAATTCTAGCTTCCCTTGTTTTCTTATAATCATCATCATTTATTAAATATGTCTGATAACTTTTAAAATTATCAATATTACAAAAACTTAAATCAAACCAAGGAATAAAATATCTTTCATGTGATGCAATGCCTTTAGATATCTCTCTTCCATCAAATCCCTTACCAACAGCATCTATATAAACACCATTTGGAATACTAACACCAACAGCAATACCAGCATACCTTTCATATCTTAAACTAGGTTCATTTGTTAAGTCAAATAATATTACAACACCATCATTATCCAACTCTTTAACTTTTTTAAAAGTTGATTTAACAATATCTGGAGTAGTTAAACCTACTTCAATACTTTTCATTGAAGGTTTACTAATTAATGTATCATTTCTTTGATTAATAAAATGTTTACAATAATCAAAGTTTCTTAAATAATCATCATAAGAATCCACGATAGTTAAATTCTTAACTGGACTAATACTAGGAAAATAATTAATTAAATTAATCATATCTTTAGTCCTATGATAATTCATCATTATATTTCTATCATCACGATTATTTATGCTTAACATACAATCACCTATTTCCTATGAAATCCATGTTTTTCATAAGCTTTTCTAAAATCAACAACTTTAGCAGTTTTTTCATAAAACTCAAAAGGTTTAACATTCATTTTAAATAAATTAGAAACCTTATCTTCATAACTAGTATGATTATAATATCTAATAGCTGACTCTGCTCCAACAAATCTAACTTTTAAGAAGTTTTCATTATCGGCTGTAATTTCACCCTTAGTTAATATTTCTCTAAATTTACCATCAATACTACAAGCTAATAAATATTCAGGAACTTTATTCTCCACAAATTTATCACTTGTTGTTATATTAAAATCAATATATTGATTTCTAATTTTTTTAGGTAAATTATCTACTGGGTTTATTAATGATAAAATCTTAATTCTATCTAATTCTCTAGCTGCAAGTTCAGGATATCCATCCTTTAATATATCAAATAAAGGTTTTCCATTATAATAGATACCTGAATCAGTCATTGGTATTAATGCATATTGTTTCATGTTAATATCCCCTTCCACAGTTCTATATTCTATCACTAAAAAATAAACAAGCAAGAAAAAAACGAGAAAACTCGTTTTAATTATATCTTTCTTGTTAAAGTCTTACCCTCATTAAATCCACAATTAGAATTACAAGTAAAATCAGGGAATGTACATCTTGCCCCATGACAATATGAAGCAATATCTAATGCTAAAGGATCACCATTTTCTTCTAAAGCATTTTTATATCTTAATAAATTGTCTCTAGTTTGTCTCATAATCTCTAATTGAGCAGCACTACATAATCTTTCTTTACATTTTAAGATAAAATCATCATATTTACCTAACTCATTTATTAATATTAGTTCTCCTTGAGGATTTATATGACTAACTGAATTAATATCATTTAGCCATTCATCAACAAGCATTTGATCATCACTAATAATTGGAGGTATAAAATAAGATTTATCTTTAGACATTTCCATTTTATAATCAATTGTTCTATGTCTTTGAGCTTGAGCTAATTCAGCAAAAGATCCTGTATAAATAATATTATAGGCATTACCAAATTGTTCTCTTATATTACTTAGATTAGAACCAAATAAACTTAAACTTCTTTCCTTTTCATTTTTTAATAAACCCGGAATTAAAATATTTAATCTATCTAATTCATTAATAAACTCTTTCATAGAACTTATTAACTTAACATTAAATTCATCTGTTGCATTACTATTTTCTTTAATATATTTATCCATCCATGAAGCAATATAATTAATTTGTCTTAATGAAGTTGTATATACCATTTGTGTAGGCATAAATACAGTAACTAAATATCTAGCATTTTCTTGAGCTAATTTATTTATTTTTGAATCATTATAAATATACCCATATTTACTTTTAATAATAGGTTTTAATAATTCAACCCATTTATTATATAAAAGTTCTTCTCTTTCAGTAATAATAGAAGATTCTCCTCTTACTACTGGTGTATATCTAGCAGACTTTTCACTTGTTGTATATTCATGTTCATTATTAATAATCATTGCCATTATCTTTGGTATATTTTGCATATTAAATGAAATATTAACATGATCATATACACTATGATGACCATTATTTAAAGTCATATCAATTCTTCTATTAGTCTTATCAACTGGTTCATTAATTAAATGATTAAATCCTTCTTTATCATAACAAATACCAGCAACTTTACCAGAAAAATTTAAAGCAGACTCAGTATTAAATTTACCATCATCTGATAAATATAAGTTGGGTAAAATATCGATTTTTAAATTAGTTTTTCCCATACATCCTCCAAACACTTTACCCCATTAATTCTCTAGTAATATTATACAACATATTATTAATCATTTAATAACTTTTTTATTCCAGCTATATTTATGACACTTAGGACATTTCATATAACGAGTTCTACCATTATGCATAGCAAATAATACTTGCTTATATGTAGGAACATATCTTTCATGACACTTATTACACTCATAATAACCAGCAACTTGCTCAATTAATATACAATATGATATACCCACAATAAATATAGCTAATCCAATTAAAAATAATATTATTCTAATTGGCATAATCATATCAACAAATATTATCGTAAATATTGTTGTTAAAAATGAAATTGTTACTATAAAACCAATAACCATTTCTAACATCAATAATTTCTTTGTTTGTTCCTCATTTACTTTTTGTAATTCAATTAAATTACTTTCAGCTTCTTTCATATACTCACTATTATCGAATCTTCTACCAGATAATAATTCATTAACAGTAATACCAAACATTGAGGATAACTCCATCATTAAAGAAGCATCAGGTATGTTAATCCCTCGCTCCCACTTAGAAACAGCACGATCACTTATGCCTAACTTATTTGCTAATTCTTCTTGAGTAAGTCCCTTACTATGTCTTTCACTGGCAATGAATTTACCTATTAATTCTTGATTCATATTAACTCCTTTCAAAATAAATTTATCATTTTTATTTAATCATTAACACAAACCATTGGTTGAGTACTATTTTCTAATTCTATTATCTTGTACATAATAATCATAAGATGTATTAACCGCATCAACTAACTTTAAAGCTATTGTTGATAACATCTTTCCACTTTGAACCCTATAATCAATATCAGTTAATAAATATTGTCTTTCCTGTTCTAATTGATCAATACTTTTCTTAGTTGCATCCAAATGAGTTTCATCTCCTTTAGAAGCTAATACACCACCTGTAATATTAATATCCGTTGGTGTAACACCTAAATATTGTCTAATAACAATATCAGCCATCTCTTTATCGCTATCAAGACGATCTTGTTTAATAAACTCATCATGTAATTGGTTTTCAACACTACGTAAATTTGCTAATCTATCATTTGCCTTTTCCATAACACCTTGAATAGATTCATTACTTAAAACAGTTTCACCATTTTTCCATTTTTCAACGTATTCATTAATTTTATTTTCTAATTCTATTCTTTCATTTAAAGCATCAATATACTTTTTATATGATTCATTACTATTCATATTAACCTCACTAATATATATTTTAACATAAATAAAAAGAACTAACTATTTCTAGTTAGTATTTTTATTTAACAATTAAAACTATTTAATAATTAGAATTAATACACTTGCAATTACTAGTATAATACCAAGAACTAAATATAATATCCCGGCTTTTCTACTCTTAGTCCA
The DNA here is from genome assembly GCA_937863745.1 of uncultured bacterium. Classification (GTDB taxonomy): domain Bacteria; phylum Bacillota_I; class Bacilli_A; order RF39; family UBA660; genus UBA6985. The sequence continues at coordinate 9,568 of CALMHN010000059.1, forward strand.
ACAAATGAAAGCACTTAATAAGCAATCAATTCCAATTAAAAAATCAACTATCTCGTAAGCATTATCAAGCATATTTAAGCAATTTAAAACTACTAATACAATTGCAGCAACACCAATAATCCATTCAACAATGTATGCTACTTTTTGCATTTTATTCATCTCTGAATAACTAGGCATTTTTAAATCATCCATCTTTAATCCATCCATATAGTTTCCCTTTCTACAAACAAACAATTTGTTAGTTTTATTATATCATAAAGAAAAATAAATCTATATTAGCTTCCATATAAAAGACTAATTATCCTTACTTCAATAAATTTTGATCATTTTTATTTCTCGTTTCCCTAATAAAATTATCAACATCTTTAAATAATCTATCTTTATTATCAAAAATATTTATATGATTACCCGGATACATTTTAAAATCGCATTTTAATCCTAAGCCTTTAAAAATCTCAAATTGTTTTACAAATCTATCTTGTGTAATAGTACCAAGAGTTTTATTAATAGTATTAACATCATTATCAGAAAACAAGTTAAATTCGGCAGTATAATTCCCATTACTATCCATTATAAAAATCGGATTCCCATTTTCATCAACAGGAGGTATAGGATTTCTACATTCATCAACTAACTCTACCTTGTTTCCCTTTTCATCTAAATAATAAGAAGTTTTAAAACTTGGTATAGCAGAATCAACTTTATCCGATAGTCCCATATAATAGAAAAAATTAATTTTTCTAAATGAATCCATATCAAAATTAGCCAAATCAGATATACCAATTGGATAAGGCAAATCATACCCATCTAATTCACTAATTGGCATTGAAATACATCCACCAGTTCCACCTGAAACAACGCACTTAATAATCTCAGGATGCAACAAAGAAAAATGACTAGCAAACTTAGCGCCTTCAGAATACCCAGAAACAATAACTTTATCATCAACAAAAACGTTTTCACTTTTCAAATACTCAATGGCATATTCAATCATACTTTTATATTGATCAGCCAAATTATAATATTTAGAAACATCTTTTATAAAAGTATTATTATCAACTTGAAGATTATTATAAAGTACATTTTTACCAAGAAACCCAGGCCTTATTTCTTTAATATTTGGAACACAAGGAATAAACATTGGATTACCATTTTCTAAACTCAAATGTTCATGCATAGGATCAACACTACCAAGATCATTCATTGTTTTATCTATTAATTCATCAAAAGAATTACTACTATCAGTAAAACATCTTGGTAAAGTACAAGCAACAACTAAACTAGGATTTTCATTTAATACTTTAGGTATTACCAATGAAAACGGAAAGTTAAAACCATAATTAGGATTTTCATTTATTTTAATCATTTTACTATCTTTCATTAATATCACTCCTATATCATATATGATTATACAATAACTAAATAAAAACTAACTAGTTATAATCTTAATTAAAAACATTAAAAAAATATTATATTTATGATATTATAAGAATAAATATTAATATAGTGTTTAGATGCACGTTAAATTTTTATAACAAATTTAAAATAAAGGAGAATACCTAATGAAAAATTTGAAAATATTTATTGTCATAATAGTTACAATAATCATAAGTGTGAGTAGCACAGCATATGCCATGGCACAATTTTATGCAAATCAAATAAGTTATACTCCAAGTGCTACTAATAAAGAACAAGGAGTTTCAGCTACTAATGTAGCTGATGCCTTAGATGAATTATATACTAGCAGTGCAAATATCGCAAATAAAATTAATGGACAAATTCAGACAAAATATTACATGGGAAATAGAGAAAATGGAAAACAAATTAGTTTAAATTTAACTAAGGGAAATTATTATGTATATGTTACAGACTCTCACTCTTGGGGCAATAACACAATTTATAATTATAATGGCGTAGCTAACTATCAAACAATTAAAAGTG
>CALMHN010000060.1 GCA_937863745.1 uncultured bacterium
ACCAAGTTTTGTATCACGACATACGATTTCATAATGTTCAATATGTAGAGATGTAAAAGCATCATCTTTTACTAGTTTTTCGTTTAATACTACGGCATCCTCATAGTTATAACCATTACAAGTCATGAAGGCAATAACCATATTTTTACCTAGTGCTAATTCACCTAAATCTGTTGAAGGACCATCGGCAATAACCTCACCAACATGTACCTTATCACCAGCTTTAACGATTGGTGAATGATTTATACAAGATTCAGCATTACTTCTTTCAAAGTTAGCTAAATAATATGTATCTTTATCTTCTTTAGTTTTAACAATAATCTTTTTACAATCAGCGTATTCTACTACACCATCAGCTTTACAAACAATTGTTGAACCAGAATCTCTGGCTGCAACATATTCAACACCTGTACCAACAAGTGGAGCTTCTGTTCTTAATAGTGGAACTGCTTGACGTTGCATGTTTGAACCCATTAGGGCACGAGTTGCATCATCGTGATCAAGGAATGGAATAATTGATGATGTAATACCAACGATTTGTGAAGGAGATACATCAACATAATTAATCTTACTTGGCTCAGCAATAACTGTCTCACCATTTAAACGGCAAACTGGATTTTCTTCAATTATATTGTTCTTATCATCAGTTTTGATAGTAGCTTGTCCAATATAATAATCATCTTCTTCATCAGCTGTTAAGTAATCAACTTGTTCAGTTATATGACAATTTTCTACCTTACGATAAGGAGTTGTAATAAAGCCATATTCATTAATCTTAGCATATGATGATAATGAAGTAATAAGTCCGATATTTGGTCCTTCTGGAGATTCAATTGGACAAATTCTTCCATAGTGTGTTGAGTTAACATCACGAACATCAATACCAGCACGGTCTCTTGATAAACCACCAGGTCCAAGAGAACTTAAACGTCTCTTATCAGTAAGCTCGGCAATTGGATTAATTTGATCCATGAATTTAGATAATTGAGATGAACCAAAGAATTCTTTCATTGCACCAGTAACTGGTCTAATTGTAATTAATGTTTTTGGAGTGATTGACTCTAATTCTTGTGTGGTCATTCTTTCACGAATGATTCTTTCCATACGAGAGATACCAATTTTAAATTGATTTTGAATTAATTCACCAACTTGGCGAACACGTCTATTACCTAATTGATCGATAACATCAACATTACCAAATCCAGATAATAAATCTAAATAATATGAACAAGATGCATAAATATCAGATGTTGTAAGTCTACGTGAATCAATTGTTGGATCGTTACCAATGATAGTAATTACATTATTCTCATTCTTAGGATCAACAACTTTAACAGTTTGAACTTTATTAAATTCATCTAATTCTTCATTTATCTTAACATCTTTTAAATTATAACCATTAGCAAATAAAGGTCTAATACTTTCAAGTAAAGTCTTATCAACTATAGTTCCCTTTTCAGCTATAACGGTTGAACCATCTTTAATATTTTCAGCTAATGTACATCCAAGAAGGCGCTCTAAAACATTTAACTTTTTGTTAAATTTATAACGACCAACTTTAGCTAAGTCATATCTGAATTTATCAAAGAATCTTACGATCATTTGATTCTTAGCTGAATCTAATGTAGCTGGCTCACCAGGTCTTAATTTTTCATAAATTTCAATTAAAGCTTCATCAGTATTCTTTGTAGAATCTTTTTCTAAAGTATTCTTAATATATTGGTTATCTTCACCAAATAATTCAAGAATTTCTTCATCACTAGATAAACCTAGGGCTCTTAATAAAGTAGTCATAGTTACTTTTCTAGTTCTATCAATTCTTACATAAATAACATCATGAGCATCTAATTCAAATTCTAACCATGTTCCACGGTTAGGTATAATTTGTCCTGATACTACATTACGTCCATTTTTATCTATTTCTCTAGTGTAATAGACTGATGGACTTTTAACTAATTGAGACTCAATTACACGTTCTACACCATTGATAATAAATGTACCAGCATCTGTCATCATAGGCATATCACCTAAGAATATTTCTTGTTCCTTAACTTCGCCTGTTTCGTTAATGAATACTCGTGCTTGTACCTTTAATGGTGCAGCATAAGTTACCATACGTTCCTTTGATTCTTTGACACCATATCTTGGTTTATCAAAAGCATATGAATCAAATGTTAATGAAACTTTTCCTGTAAATGATTCTATAGGAAAAATGTCTTTAAACACCTCATCTATACCATCGGTTAAAAACCATTGATATGATTTTTTTTGAATCTCTAATAAATCTGTTAATTCAAATTTATTAGTTGTTTTTGAGAAATTTCTTCTTTCTCTAAAGTCACCAAATTTCTGTACTTTGTATGACATCATTTCACCCCAATACTATAGTAATTTTTTTGCCAAATACTCAGTCAAAAAAAGTATTTGCCACCAATATATAATGTTAACAAACATTTATATTAGTGTCAATAACATTTTAGCTTTATTACCCAAAATCCTTTCGATTTATCTATAATCTCTATTGAGTATTTGCCTTTTAAATAATTAACCATTGATTCTGCGCCTTGGTTCTTGTGCAATACAAACCAAACCTCGCCGTTTTCGTTTAAATGATCAACCGCTTCATCAAGTATTTTTCTTACAACATCTTTTCCACTTGTAACTGGTGGATTAGTAATTATTACATCATATTTTTCTTTTATATTATCATATACATTTGAATCAATTACTTTTGCTTCAACATGATTATTATCAACATTCATTTTAGCTAAGTGAGTAGCTCTTTGATTATTATCCGACATGGTTACAATGCAGTTCATAATAACGCTTAATACGATACCAATAAAACCATATCCACATCCTATATCAAGAACTGATACATTACTTCTTCCTAATTTAATGTAGCTTTCTACTAATAACTTAGAACCTACATTTATTTCATATGAAGAAAAAACTCCTAAGTCACTGGTAAATTTGAACTTATTAGAATTGTATACATAATCAATAAATCTGAACTCGCTTCTTAATTTTTCCATTTAGTTTGTCCCTTCAAATAACGATATTTTACTCTTATACGTTTAATAATTCAATAAAAAATGAATTATTTTAAGATTATCGAACAGATGAGGAAACTTTGTTTGTATAATCAGTGTTATTGGCATCTACATCATTTGGATAAAAGGCAAACATTAATATTACTAATAAAAGAAAAAAGGATATGACGATTGCTTCTAATACCTTTAAATTCCCTTGATTAATTGTATTACTATTATCTACCATTGCATTCATCATACTCACATTCTTTATCATTATAGCAAACGAAAGTAATAATTAATAGACCTAAATTTTATTATTTACAAAAAAAGATAGGATTAACCTATCTTAATTACTTTTACATCATATGATCCATTTGGAGCTTGAACAGTACAAACGTCTCCTACTTTAGCGCCAACAATAGCACTTCCAATTGGTGACTTATCTGATATCTTATTATTGTTTACATCAACTTCTGTTGGTCCAACAATACTATAAACTTCCTCTTCGTCATCATCCATATACTTTATAGTTACAACACTACCTAAACCTACTGAATTTTTAGGTGGTTCAATAATGTTGACATTTTCTACCATATATTCAAGTTCTTGAATTCTTCCTTCAACACTTGATTGTTCATGTCTTGCAGCATCGTAGTCGGCATTTTCTGATAAATCGCCTTGAGCTCTTGCGTCTTTTAAAGCTGCAATTATTCTTGGTCTTTCTACTTCACGTAAATTATTTAGTTCTGCTTGAACTTTTTCTAATCCTTCTTTTGTTAAATTAAATTTCTCTTTTGCCATTTTAATCATTCCTTTTTTTATATTAATTTTAAATTAATTATCATATAAAGATACAGTATTTTATTATTAATGTCAAACATTATATGAAGAGATTATTATAAATAATCTTTCATAAGAATATCACTTTAAGGTTTTATTGTAAATAATTAATTCAATTTAATTCTCATCATTGAATATGCGGGAATATTGATATCAACTGGCAAGATTACTTGCATGCCTGGATGATTTGCAACATTAATACTTTCCCCTTCATCATTTATAATTTCTTTTATCTCATAAGTAGTGGTTTTTATTTCTGGTCCAAAGAATTCAACAATATCTCCAACTTTAAATAAATTTCTTTCTTCTACTAAGCATTGATTATCTTTACAACTTATAACTAGTCCTAAGAAGTCTTGATTTGATTCTTCTTGTCTTCCTAAGTAGTATTGCTCATTTACACCAGGTAATCCATTAAAAAACTGAGGTGCACTTTCGCGATTAGCCACCCTATTTAAAACTTTTAAAGCATAATTTCGATATTCATCATCAATTGTACCATCTATTATCTTATCAATTAATCTACGATAAATTAGAATAACGGTTGAAACATAATAAATAGAACGCATACGTCCCTCAATCTTAAACGAGTTAACGCCAACGTGCATCATATCTTCAATTAGTGATACCATGTTTAAATCCTTAGGCGTCATGCTAAATGGGACATCTGTAACTTTTTGATTATCTTTTAAATAATCAAATGTCCAACGACAAATTTGAGCACATCCTCCACGGTTTGAATCGCGATTTGTTGCATAGTTAGAAAGAACACATCTTCCAGATATTGATGTACACATTGCTCCATGAGCAAATGATTCTATATCAAGTCCTGTAGCTTCTTTAATTGCTTTAATGTCTTCTCTTGAGGCTTCACGTGCCATGACTATTCTTTTAGCCCCTAATGATTTATAGAATTTCGCTGTCTCAGGATTTAAAGTACTTGCTTGAGTACTTATGTGAAGTTCCATATGTAATTTTAATTCATTATACATATTAATAACAAACATATCACTTGCTAAGATAGCATCTACTTTTATAGAGTCAAGAAATAATAAATAATCTTTAAGGCCTAATAAGTCTTCATCATGAAAGATAATATTTGTCGTCACATAACATCTTTTCCCCTGACTATGTGCATATTCAACTATTTCCTTCATTTCTTCTGGAGAAAAATTTTTAGCGTTAGCTCTTAAACCAAATTGTCTTCCAGCAAAGTATATGGCATCAGCACCATATTTAAAAGCATAAAAGGCTTTTTCTTTACTACCTGCTGGAGCTAATAATTCTATCATATTTGCCTCCTATCTATCGTTATATTCACTCATTTTATATACTGTTTTTTTATTTAAGAAACCATCGGTACCTACTTCTTTACCATTTAGTATCTCATTAATCTCTCTTGGATCTAAATCAAAGTTAAGTACAAGATAAAACTTTATTTTATTATCATTTAATGTATTAGCATATTTAATATAGTTAAAATAATCATTACTAAATACAGCTGAGCCATATTCATTTTCTTTTATATAAAAGTCATTTTTAGTATGATCTTCATGTATAGTCATATTATTATAATCTTCTAAATTATTATATTTATTAAAATTTGATAGTAATTTTCTTCGAGAATACATAGCCATATTTTTAGCAAATACTGTAAATATAATTGGTTTATTAGATAAATTAATAATCTCTTCTATTTCTTCTTTAGTTATTTCATTAGAAAGAACAGCACTTGTACATCCATGTTTTAAATAGTAATTTAGAGATTCATAGTTAGTTACAAAATGAGCTTGGTTCCAAATAAGTTCAATATTCATTGATGAACATAAATTAAATATACCTAAATCTTCAAATATAATACCTTTAAATCTTGATAATGCAGGCATTATTTCTTTAAAAGCATTAATACCTTTTGTGTCTAAGACACGATTCATCAATAAATAACTATTATCAGGAATATCATCTAATTTAAATGTTGTATAACCTACTGTAAAACCTTCTACACCAAAAAGGAAATTGGATATACCAATTTCTCTATAGTAATTTACATCTGAAATATCATTTATATTAATTAAGACCTTGGAATTCTTCATTCTTATCTTCCATTCTATAACTTACAGATAAACCATCACCAACATCAAAGAACTTAGTTACAAATTGATCATTAGTCTTTAAATAATCAACATATTTTTCGATTTTTTCCACTAGTCCTTTAACATTTTTAGATTCTATACGATCTTTATTTTCCACTAATCCATGGAATTTCAAATTATCTGTTATAATGACTCCTTTAGGATTTAAATAGTTAGCAAACTTTTCAAAATATTTAATATATTGGCCTTTAGCAGCATCAATAAATATCATATCAAATTTATATCCTGATAAGTTTACATCTAAAGCATCGTTAAATACAACCTCGATACGTTTATCTAATTCACATTCTTTAATGTTTTTAATAGCTTCACGATATCTTTTTTCATCTTTTTCAATTGTTGTTACTTCTACATCTGGTGAAGATAATGTCATTAGAATAGCTGAGTATCCTATAGCCGTACCTATTTCAAGAATCTTTTTTGTACCATTTAATTGAATAAATTTATTTATAAATTCAATTGAATCACGTTCAATAATTGGGACATTGTTAGCTTCTGCATAACGTTCCATATCCCTGATTGTATCAATCATTTAAAATACACCTCTAACTTAGCCATAAATCATGGCTTTTTAAATAAGCAATGTTATTATTATGTTCATCTAGTGTTTTAGCAAAATATAACTTGCTATTTTTATCTGCAACAAAATATAGGTAATCAGTTGAATCCGGATTAACTGCTGCCTGAATGGATGATAAACTTGGAGAAGCAATTGGTCCAACTGGTAATCCAGGAACACATGTGCCTCGAGTATTATATCCATTGCAAGTTGCAAGATCACTCAATGTTAAATCATCTGTCATATCTTTTTGTACAGCATAATAAGTTGTAACATCCGAACCTAAAGTCATTCCTAAGGTCAACCTATTTGTAAATACTCCAGCTAAAACTTTCCTATCTTCTGCGCTTACAGCCTCTAATTCTACCATACTTGCAAGAGTAAGTAAACTATGGACTGATTTGTTACTAGTGCTAATATCAGTTTTATATGGTTCTAATTTAGTTTCCATCTCATCTAGCATGGTTTCAATAACTTCTTTTATCGTAGCTGTTTTTTTAATATTATAAGTATCTGGGAATATATATCCTTCTAATGGATAATAGATATTACTATTTTCAATATCATCTGTGATAAACCAATATTTCGTTTTTAATTCAGCTAAATATGTTGGATCAGAACAAGTAGAAATTATGTCATCATAATTGAAGGAATATTTATCAGCAATTTGTTTAGCATAATAGGTAAATCTCTTGCCTTCAATTAAAGTAATTGAATACGTTTCATTCTCTTCACATTCTCCATTTGATAACTTATCAAGTATTGACATTGTATCCATATTTTTTGATAAATCATAAGTACCAGCTTGAATGGATGATATTGAATAAAATTTTAAATATAGTTTTATAAAGAAAGCATTCTTAATTAAGTTTTCATCCTCAAGAGATTCAATTACTTGATTAATTGTTTCACCTTTATTAACAATAAACTTTTCCGTTTCAGTTGATGAATTATCTACTGGTAAAAAAGCATTACCCATGATGATAGAAAATACAATAACAACGGCAATAAAGACAATAAATATAATGCCAACTATTTTAGTAATTATCTTGGATATATGATCAGTACTTAAATCAGTATTATTCATCTTCTAATCCTTCATTTATTTTCTTTTGAGTTTCAGTAATAACTGCTTCAATTATTTTATTTTCTCTTTCAGTTGTAACTGGTTCTAACTTGCTGTTTTCGCCACTTGGATCATAAGTAGCGGCATATACATTAACTGATCCATCTTCATCCTCTGAATAATCTGTATATACGATATAATGCTTTCCATTTTCATCTGAATCAAAAGATAAAAGCAATGAATACTCTTTATCTATACCATTTTCATCAGTTATAACAACTGTTCCTTTTTTCTCATCAATCATTTTAATCACCCTTTTTTACCTTTCTTAAATAAGTATCTAATATAATAGAAGCTGCTATCGAATCTACCACTTGATGTCTCTTTTTACGAGATACATCACCTTCTAGTAAATAACTTTGAGCTTCAACTGTTGATAGTCTTTCATCTATTAAATTTATTTCCATTCCAGATTTCTTCTCAAGTGCTTCTTTAAAATCCATAGTTCTTTTAACGGCATCTCCCAATGAATTATTCATATTCTTAGGATAACCTAAGACTAATACTTCAATGTGTTCTGATGATATAATTTCTATAACTTCATTCACTAATTCATCAGTACTTTCATACCTTAATACTTTAAAAGGACTTGATATCATTCCTAATCGATCACTTTTAGCAAGCCCTAGAGTTTTAGTTCCTAAATCCATTCCTAAACATTTCATTAATTCTCTAAATAACTCCTTACTATAGCTTCAATTATTTTACC
>CALMHN010000061.1 GCA_937863745.1 uncultured bacterium
CGACATTCATCACCCACTTATAGAAGTGGGCGACTTCTGTCGTTGATTAGGTTAATAGAATCTCTCTCCTCATCTAATGGAACTATTGGACAGTAAGAGTAATACTAATAACTTCTATTGCGCCAGTTATTTGTAGATTAATCTGTACTTGGCATCTGTTAAGCTTTTTATCATAATCGTTTGCAAATACATTTACTTTAAACCATTCAAGTGCTCTCTTGGATCTTAGTTCACCAAGGAATGCAGTCACGTTACCTTTAATCAATTCCCAAGTATATTCATCATTTAGATCAAAGATATAATACTTTAAATTCCATTCAAGCACTCTCTTAATATACAATAATGTCAGAACAACATGAATATTCTGTAAAGCACTTGGCCTAGATTGAGTAGTCCAGTTACCCCATATACAATCTCCACCATTGGACCATCTCATTATTGGATTAAGTTGATTTAACTTAAACTGATCTTTATATCCACCAACCAACTTATATCTTATATCTTTAATACCATCAACAACGCCCCTGGTCAATCCAGCAGTTGGCCACCATAAATCGTAATCTCTATCTGTTTTAGCAAATGCTTTAGCAACATGATATATTGGAGAAAACCAATAATATTTACCAGTATATGCATCATATACTTTAGTATACATTTCAAATAATGCTGCTCTATAGTTGTTATAATTATGATCAGTTGTTCTAGTTTGGATAGCTGCAGCAGGAGAAGGATTATCTCCATTATCCAAGAATGCAAAACAATCTGTTCTTATATCACACAAATCCACAATGGCATCTTTTACTGCAGTTGGATATCCTGCATCAAATACTACTGAAAACATTAAACACTCAGGATCAGTCAATTCATCATTTAGATTGCCAGTAAAAGGATTTGTAAGTGTACCAGTATATCCTCTTACCAGAAGTTGAGTGGCAACAGTCCAATCAAGAAATCCAGTAGTTGCATTAAAGAGATTACCATCATCACCATTTTTTAAATTAAGAAAAGTTGTAAAGGGAACAGACCAATCTTTAGTAGCGTCTATATTATCAGATACTTTAACTCTCAATAATTGAGAATATTTATCTAAAACATATTCTACAAATAGACTTTCATTAGTATAATCTACAGCATCTTTGTCAAAGGAAATCAGGAACGATTCTGCTATAACATATTCTCCTTCAGATGTCTTCTGATAAATATCTATATTGTAGCAACTAAACAGACCAGCATATTCTGAAGACGATGTTAATTTGATAGCAACATCATTGTACCAAGATCCTCTTCCCACTGGATAAAATATTACATCAGCATTACCATCAGTAATCTTTGTTGATATAGCATCTACTGATGCTATATTTGTTAAAAATACTGATTCAACACTATCAGCACTAGTATTATACTTTAATCCCAAATTAGCAAATCCAGCAGTTTCTGGTAATACTCTCATTACATAAAGATTACCAAGAATACTTAAATACTGTTTTGCTACATACCAACCTTGTCCATATTTGGCAGGATTACCTACACCATAAGTATTAATTAGATCCTGTACTGAAGTGGTCATCCTAGGTACATTATCAGGTCCTTTTTCTGAAAATAAACAAATAAATCCAATAGTACCTGGAAGTGGCTGCATAGTGAAAGATTCATCGACTATTGTAGTATAAACTCCTGGAAAAATATTTGTTGCCATATTACATTCCTCCCAATAAAATTTTGTTTTTATTACTAAACTTTTAATTACAAATAAAATAAAAGAATATTATGACAAAAAAGATATCCCACGTGCACATATTGTTTGAATATTTGGATCAGCTAATAATTTAGCATTTATAGATAAAGCATAGATATATTGTGCCATAGGCTCACTTGTTACAAAAAGCTCTCTAAATATGGGCACAGGATATCTAAAATCTACCACTTTAACTGTACTTATAAGGGAATATGATGTATCTAAAGATTTAATAGATAATACTTTAAATTCATATCTATCAAGAAATTCCTGATTAAAGATCTTTAATCTGTGATTTTGATTTCTTACACATATAATAAACTCTTTAATAAATGTATCAAACCATTCTTTATATGAGTCCAAACTTGGTTGATCTATATCACGTTGATTCAGATATTCTAAAGTATCTTTATATATTTCATTAAATAAATAGATAACTGTATTGATTGTATTCTTATTTATTTTTGACATGCCTTGAAGCATAGGTATTTCAAAATACTCAAGAATGATATTGAGATATCTTTTATACCATAATGATGCCAACATTTTAGACATTGTAGATAATTGGGTAAATTCATAAAGTAATTTAAAAAAGAAATTCTTATAAAATGTATCATTTGATTCATAATTAATGAGAGAACCACGTTGATGGGCATTATATGCATGGATACCACTATATAATATTGTGGCAAGGACTTTTCCAATGTTTTCTCCCATCATTCTTTTAAGTATATCTTTCTCATTTTTTAATAATATATTTTTAGCAAGAAAGTTTTTAACACTTGTAGATATATTATCTATTGCTGTAAGTATAAAAGATTCATCATAATATATTTTATTTGTTCTCCAATCAAATATAACTCCATTAGGTGCTCTATTGCCTCTTGGATATATTCCTCCTGAATCCATTTGGCCTATAATAACTGTACTTAAAGGAGATTCTATTAATTTGTTTTCTTCAAGTTTGAGAATAAAATTTCTAAATGTTTCTGGCGTCATTTACTTTAATCTCCTTATGATCTCATATAGTTATATTACTGAATATTGATGATAAAATAGGATATATCTCATTTACATAATGTGCAAAATCTATTCTATTATGCATATCATTATATGATGATAGATCAATATCATCACTGTTGATTATAGCTGTCATGTTCTTTAACTTTAATTTTATGCTTGAGCCATCTGTAGTTTTATAAGCAAAATCTAATAATGAATCAGTATTATTAAATAAGAAAGTATCAATAATATAATCCATATCACGTTCAGATGTAGCTAAACACAATCTGGATATTAGACTATAGAATATATTGGGGCTTAAAGAATCAAATCCTTTAAATGTAACCTGATTATTTTTGTTTATTACACCAATCATATACTTTTGTTTAAAGAGTATCCATTTATAAACAGTTATTGATAATTGACCATATATATCATAGATATCATTTAATATTTTCATTTTATATGGTTTTATATATGCTCCATCTACTTCACTTTTAATGATGTTCCCAATACGTTCAGCAACATACAATACATCATCATAAACCATATATCTTAGTTTATATAATGTATCAATACCCATACAATGAATAATAATGTTTGTTAGAAAATAATTATATAAAAATTTCTTTGCTCTTTTGGGAAGATAACTTGAGGATGCTAAAATAGTACACATCTTAGTATAAAGAGCTAATGCATCTGCATCTAATACTTGTTCAGCATACGTTGTAAATGCTCTTTGCATATCTATCTTTATAATATTAGATGTAAATAATTCTTGTTTTGGATATATGTACTTTATAATAAATTCATCATTAGGTTTAGATGGTGTTGTTCTTTTAGAATATGGTTTTAATTCTTTCCAAAATAAATTAATTATATTATTATAATTGGTTAAAATATTATTTAATACATCATATGAAACAATCCAATCATAATAATGCTTTACATCATAAAGCAAAGTCTTTTCACAAACAATATATTTCATACCACATATATCTTTTAAAAAATGATAAAGGTTATACAATAATGATCATCTCCCTTACTCTTTAAACAATATATCTGGCAATATCATCTTCTTCATCATTATTGTTCATAGATTTGTTCTTGTTGCCTTTTAATAAATTATACTCTGCTATAGACTTAACTAACTCTGATTTAGTATCAGACAAAACATAGAAATCATCATTGTTAATTTGTATATTTGAGCTTCCAACTACATTTACAGTATCAAATATATCTACACCACTATTCTCAAAGTCTAGTATATCAAAATACTTTGTCAAGTTCAAATGATTTGTTACCAAGAAACACATTCCTATAGCAAATACTAAGTCATCATTTGGCTCTCCTTCTATTCGTCCTGATGATTTTCTGATAAGTGATGTTGCTTGTAATCTTAGATTTTTAGATTTAACAAGATTATCATGTCTTGTGAATAATTCATATATCTGTTCCATTAATAAAGGTCTAGTAACTGCAGACATTGTTATACCATATTTATCTTTATTTCTGCTCAATTCATCTCGTATTATATATTTTTCATATTTTACTTTTAGCATTTCTATTGTTTGATTTCCAACTGCATTGGATTCTATTACTAATAATTTATTTTTTAATCTATCTACTATAGCTGGGATATATTGGTCACAGAATTTAATAACTTGACATTTAAACATACCTTCAGCTACCTGTTCTCCTGTATCATAATTAATGACCTCTACTGCAGAATAATCTGTACCACTGGAAGTAGCAGTATCTATACCTATTATATATCTCTTATTATCATCTGGCTCCTCAAACCAGTAAATGTATCCATCAGGCATTGTTGAAGTTGATATTGGTGGATAAGAAAGCGATTCATCTTGCAATCTTTTAATAATATCATCTGGAAATATAGAATCTGTGCTACCTAAAAATAACAGTTCATATTCCTGATTCATTGTTTTCTCATCATAGTTGTTTAAGGCTTTTTGCTTCTCATACCAAGCATTATCATATACAGGTATTTCAGACCAATGAATCTTAACTGGAATATATGCTGATCTCTCTGGATCAGTAATGCTTTCCATCCACATCTTATAAAACTTTTCACCTTTACCAGTTCTTCCATTTGGAGTAGAAGATAAAACTACACCATAAGGTATGTTATTTTCTCTAGCTACTTTAAACGTATATCCAGCTGCATTTAAAATAGCCTTTAAATGGTCCTCCAAATGTATAAAAGCAGCCTCATCTATCCATATAAATGTAGGTCTCAAACCTCTACCTTTAGATGAGTTAATATCTCTAGTCTTATTACTGGCTTGTAAAATCAAAGATGAGCCATTTGACAATTTAAACTCTTCAGCTTTATTAATAGTATATGATGGCCTCATCCAATCAGGTAATCTATTTATGATATCTTTAACTTCTTGTAAAGTTTCTCTACCCTGTTTTAGATCTCTTGTCATAAAGAGCACATCATAATTATCATTAAATATCATTAAATATGCTATAACTGCTTCATTCATTACAGTTTTACCACATTGTCTGGATGCAAGCAAAAGAATACCATCTTTCTCTTTTTTAGTCCAAATTTCTTTTAGAGCATTGATATATTTCATCTGACTGGGATATAGATTCAAATTGACTGTTGTGCCCAACCCAGGAACAGGTATCAATACATAATTCTTAAAGAAGTATGTTATATCATATAAACATTTAAAGAATTCTTTAGCTTGCTCTTCAGCTTTCAAATTGATTCTCCCTTTATCTATCCAGCATATGCATCATGAGTAGATACTGCATTTAACATTACATTTATAGTACCTTGTGCCTTTTTAACCTTAGTTCGTTTGATATTAAATTGAATACCTGATATAAAAAATGTTATTTCGCTTCCTATTTTATAGTTTATATGCTTATATTTCAATACAACTTTTCTACCTATATACCAGTGTGGAAATCTAAATGGTTGGGAAATACGAACAGATATAGGTTTAACAGTATTCAATATTATAGATGCTATACTTTCTCTTAAAGAATATTCATTACTCTGATCTAGATATATTTTAGTATTGGGTTGTACTATCTTGTCCAAATAATTTTCAAATGAATCAACACTATCTACAAACTTCATAGAACGTATTAAACTCATTACATCTATTTCACTTTCTTTATACAGACCAGTATCACTTTTCTTACATAGTGTTATTTTCTTTGGAATGAGTGCAGCAATACTACTAAAAGCATTTGTTAATTGAGGAAGATTTGGTAAAAAATACTGTCCATCATCTATCCTTATTTTATCTTGTTCTTCTTGTGGTAAATCACCATACAATTCTAAAGCTTTATCTGATGTTGCTTCATTTAAGGATTTAATATATGCTACATTATCATGCAAATTAGTATAAATGATAGGGGGAATATTGAACATCCCATATCGTTGAGATATATATGCTAAATTGATAAAGAACTTATTATTTGGTATCCATATCTGTTCATATTTTTCAGAATTATCTAATTTGGATACATTTAATCTTAATTTTCCATGATTTGTTTTTGCCCATAAACTATTAATGACATCTACAACTTTAACATTCTCATAAAGACCACCAACAACAGTATTAACACCAGTATATGCATCTTTAGCAACATATTCATGTCTGACATTTATTATATCTGGTCTAGAAGATAAATCTGCTTCTCTATGTATATCAATCACAGCTTGACCAAAACTCAACCATTCACTATCTATTAAAGTTCTTTCTGTTTCACCCATATTCTTTTCAACAATAATAATATGAACAGTATAAGGCATAAGGAGTAAATTTCTATATCTATTATCAATTCTAAAGTTCATTTTCATACGTGGTACTAATTTATGATTCTGCATGATAAATGCAACTTCAAGAATTTCTTCTTGCAAAACAAGAGAAGTCTTAGTAAATTTAAACTCTGCCTTTATATCAAATGCACTTTGCTTAACATCTGCATCAGGCATGTTATATCATCTCTATCTCTTTGTTGTCTGATGATTGTAATAATGATTTCAACTGTGTTAATATAGCATTCTTAGCAACTCTAATTGCACTTGGATTGATGCTTCCTATTCTTGTGTAGAATATATCTGAAGCGATATTAACAGTATTCATCATAGCTACTAATTCAAAGCCAGATGATACACATATAGTACATGTTGCACCAAACATACGTGTGATTCTATTTCTGAAATCATCAACAGTAATATTTGGCATTATATTATATTCAGTTAATATTCTAAATATATCATTCCAACTTGAAACATCATCACTTGGTAGCTTTTCTGTTTTAATATTAAATCTAATCTTAGAATTCTCTTCTTTGGAGAAGAATCTTCTCAATGCACCAAATGCAATTGCTTTTTCATTACCCTGAAAATCAAAATAATGTGAACATATTAACCTAGCTATAAGATAAAAAACAGTACCAAGTTCCTGATCTGAAGTCTTTAAAATATCAAAATCTCTTATATAACATCTCATTAGAAGAGAATAACAGAATGCACACGCTGCAAAATACAATGAATTTAATACTGTTTCATTATCAATATCATACAATATTAACTTTGTTAAACCATATAATATGCATGATGCAAAATTGTTATAGTCTTGGACTATAATTTTATTTTTAGTCATATCTAAACGAGCAGAGCACACATCTATATTCAATACAATACCTTTAGATGTTGCATCTGTTACGTATATCAATGCTGGTAATAAGCTAATTGCTTGAGGAAAAACAGATAATGATATATTGTTCAGAGTTAATTGCTTGATATATTCAGTATATGATGCTGAAAGTGCACTGGCTAATATATTATTAACTCTATCAATACCATCAAAGGGTCTATGTGGTTCTTCTAAATTAATTCTCCTATCTGGTGGGTTTCTCAATATTGGTATTGTTATATTAAATATATCTGATGGTGTATTAGTCAATCCTTTAAACATAATTATTTCACCCTTTAATTTTACTTCTTAATATATTTGCTTAATATATAAACATATTGTGTGAGTTTATCCAAACCAATTTCATCTACTAACTTCTTAAACGCAGGCGTATTCTGAATATCTGTAAAGTCAAAATTGGGAATTTTAATATTAAGCCAATTGTCTATAGATGTTTCTGGATCTTTACCATTCTTTATGTATTCTTCATATATTTCTATAAACTCTTCAGGTGATGTTATTTCCTTAGCAGTATACGAATTAGATTGTTTTTTAGATATTAATATATCCTTTATTTGTTCATTTGATAATAACTTAATGTTAGGATAATAATCTGATCTGAAGTTAGCATTAGTAGCTATTTTATTAAGTAAAAGAACTAAAATAAAGAAAGTAGTATTGTTATATTCATCATATGCTAATACTGGTGATTTATAATCCATATCAGGAGACATATTATATTGTTTTGTAGTCTCTACCACTTGATCTATCTTATCCAATAAAAAAGAAATAGATATATCTGGAACATTCAAATATGTTAGAGAATCTCCAACATATACATACTTGTATTCTTCGACTGATTTACCAGTAGCCTCTATAGTTAATTTTTCTATAACCTTACCAATTCTAAAATCACTTTCTTCTTTAACATGCTCTCTTATATCAGGAGATGTCCACATATACAATCATTCCTTATGATGGTATAAACATAACTCTGACTTGATTGGCTGATTTATTAATATTAATAATTCGACCAACTATTTGATCAGCGTATTGTTTTCGTTCTGTCTTACTAATAACTTTTCCATAACCATTATCATCAGGTATAATATAATCTCCAATTTGAGCATCTTCAACATTTACTACATCCACCCATACATATCCAGCAGAACATATTGGAAGTTTTTTACCAGATTTAATTTCTTCTTCACTACCACCAGCTAGATAAGCATAGGAATCTGAAACTATACCTATTACAGATGAAGATCCTTTGCTAGCTAATGCTACAGTATCATTGTCTACTATCGATACTATTTTATTTTTTGCAGTTTCATATGAGAGGCCATCTTCAGGTATCAAGCAATCAGCAAAGTCATTATATACTGCATTATATACTCTTGTAGCATAAAAGTATCCATCTAAATTCAATCTATAAGCTGCAGTTGGTGCTGTAGATCCAGCATATAAATAACCTTCAGCTTTAGTAGTGCCTGATATCTTCAGAGTACCAGTCATTACATCTCCAGCTTTTTTAACATATGTATTGGTAGATTCTGTTTTTGTAGCAAAGGTTGTATTAGCATATGTTCGAAGATCATTAATTCCAGTATCAACATATCGTTTTGTAGCAGCATGCAATAAGTTGGTTGGATCTGCATGGAGAGTAAGGTAACCAGTCATGGAATCTCCAACTTTTTTAACATAAACCCCAGTTGCTTGAGTTTGTGTAACAAAATTAGTATCCACATAATTTTTTAGATTATTTACACTGGTATCAACAAAACCTTTTGTAGCTGCATGCATCGTATTGATTGGATGATCATAAAGTGTTAAAAATCCTGTCATTGTAGTACCAAGTTTAGGCACATAATCAGCAACTAATCTATTATCTATTTCTTGAGCAGCATAGTCTACATATCCTTTTGTTGCTGCTTGTTTACTACCCAAAGGATCTCTAATAGTTGATGGGTGTGCACTTAGAGTTAATACACCTGTCATAGTGTCTCCAGATTTCTTAACAAATCTATCATCATGTTGAGAATCATGATTAGCTATTACTGTATCTACATATGTTTTATTTGCTGCTTGATTTGGTTCAGTTGGAGTAACAACATAGACTACTGTATCTTCATTAATAACACCACCATATATAGGTGTAAAGCTTCCAGTTAACCATTTGGGTAGATAAGCAGGATCTGCTCTTAAATCTTTAAAATTATCTTCATTAGCAATCCAAGTATTGAATGCTGATTCACTTGGTAAAGTTAGCCAGTTACCAGTTTTAAGATAAAACAATTTTAAATGTTTCGTCTCATTGTATGTTTCTACTGGAATAGTCTTAATAGAAGCAATTGCTAGTGGTTGTATTTTTCTATATTCGTATTCAACAACTATAAAATATTCTTTTTGATTTATTGGGCCTGCATTAGGATCTAATACTACTATGGTAGATGGTTGTTTAAATTCAATACACACATAATTCATAACCACGATACCACTAGTCAATTGCATAACTATCTTTTGTTGTGCTGAATCATATATAAATGTATGATCTAATCCATCGATATATATATTTTGCCTCCCAAGTATTTTTAATAATTTATTATGATTGTCAGAAAATACTGGTGAAAAAGGATCTATATTTCTTTCCTGAATAGCATCCCATTGAGTTGTAAGCACATAAGGCATTATAATAACCTCCTCTATTTAAAACACAAAAAACCATTCAATAATTATCTTATCCATATTAGATTTAGGAATAGAAGGAAATGTTACATGAGATAACATAACAAAATTGATTTCATTGTGATCTTCTGATGGAGCAGCATATAATCCAGCTTCATTTATGTATGTATCTATACAATCATTATAGTCAATAGTCATAGAAAATTTAGCAGTAAGATAAGCAGAGTATGATATACTGTCTATTAATTTTTTATTTTTAGTTGGATTATATAATGGTCCTCCTAAATCATTAAATGGTAATATATTATAAAGCTCAGCATCATTATCAGTTGGCCAAGTTGGCTGAAAGGGGGCATCTATTGTGGCTGCACCATTACCTACAGAAAACCATCGTGGAACCCATTCGTTCTTAGCATTTGTATCACTATAAGGCAAATCAAATAGTCGCTGCATGATATAATTTCTACCAGTTAATACAATTTTGTTGTTCTTATCAACTACAATATCATTGTTTTTATAGATCTTTACTCTACCCTCAAATGAATATTTATCCTTATATTTAATATTATCATATAACTTAAGATGCTTGTCCATATTATATTCATTTCCTCCTTTATTTATACACTCTATTTAATATATTATATTTACTGGATTATATGATATATTTGTTAGATCATATGGTATATTTGTTGGATAAGGATATATCATGTTTTTTATTCTCATATTAAACGTTACATTATTAAAACTTTTTCCACGTGGTATATATACCACAGGTATAATCCAGCCAACATTATAAGGTAAATATGTTATATTAGCAATATCATCACAAGTCATAAACTCAGACATATCTAATACATCTGTAGGTCTAAGTTCTCTTGGATAGGGATCTATAAATTGTGCTGAACCTATATCATATATATATGGTAACTTTTTCTTATACCAACCCACATCTTGTTTGTAACACCAACAATTGCTTAATAATTCATTATGTCTATTATGATGATGTATTATGTTCTGTTCTGCATCAAAATTAAATGCAAATCTAACTTCAGGATCACTCTGTGCAGATATTTCTACATCAACGACACCGTGTAATATTTTATATTTAGTTCGTCCTACCAAAATAACATCTCTATTCCAAGTATTAACAACTGTACCAGATAAATGATCCCATGTTAAATGCTCCAAATTTTGGCGTAATCTATCCACTGTATTCATTGTAGGTATATAGAATTTCCATGTAGAAGGAAAATGTCCACTGTATGATTTAGTATATATTTCTTCTTTAAATACTCTAGTTTCTTCATCTATTATTTCATCATGTATGCTAACCAACTGAGAATAATCAAAAACATTAACTACAGCACTATCATCATCTAAATTTGGCACATATCTTATATAATCAATAATAGAATGATCTATAATTTTCTTTAAATAATCTCTTATTTTGATGAGGATATCATATAAACTATCATCTTGAGTATCATCATAATCATACAATCTATGCATTACACCTGTGACAATCTGTTTAGTTATTATTCTAGATATATAGTCTGATGTTGTTACAGATTCATCTATATTACCATCTATTCGTAGTATGGGTGCAGTTTGTAAATTATAAGCATGATAAGGTTTTACAAAGTCAACAATTATTTTCATATATATCTTGTATAGATAAGAGAAAATGGCATATATACGTAATGGAAACATCTTCTTTGTAAAACTATATAGTATCTGTTCTAATACAGCTAAAAAAGATAAATAGAATCTATTCCCATCAAGTAATGCTTTATTAAATAGATTTAAATCATCATCAATTGGTGTATATTGACTATCAAAGAATTTAGCAAAAGGCTTAATATCAAATATATAATCTCTCGACACTCTAGTAATCATAGTAACTGAATTTAAAGCATCTTCAATAGCTTGTAGTTTTGCTTCTATCCAATTATAAAAAGGTTCATTCATTGTTTTTAATACTTCATATGTTGAATAATTTAAAAAATTTGGGCCTGGTTTATAAAACCATTTCTCAATTGTCTGCATACGTAGAAACTTTTCATCAGTGTCAAATACATTAGCAGAAAGTTCATCAAACATCTCCAATGCCATTGGAATATCAACATATGGATTATCAACAGGTCCATTCCACCCTATTGATGATATCCCTACACTCTCTTGAACTTCTGGAGGGAAACCCCAATATAATCTATCAAATACCATCCACAATCCTAAACATAATTCATTGAAGGATATAAATTCTCCATATCCTTCTATTGATAGTACTCTAGTATTATATCCATGCAGTTCCTGATAATCATAATATTGTTTGACTATATCTAATGCAATAGATGCTTCTTGTATTATATATGTTGTTAAGAAGTTATTTATTGAAAAATATGATGTTCGTTGTGGAAAATTAGACATTAATAATTCATCTCCTATCTACGCAACTATTATAATAAAACAATTTCATTATAATGTTGAGGATCCAATAAAGGCCCAATCTGAAGAGGCTCGTAGGTTGTAATTATTAAATTAGGCGTATTATAGCTTAACCAATCGTAGTAAGCTAAATCTAATATTGGTTTGAAAGTAATTATAAATTGAGTGTCAACTTTATAATACATATTACCATATAAAAACAATTGCCATTTGAAATTGTTATCATCTATACATCTTAAGTTACCCATACAATCCATACCAATTATCCTCAATAATGATCCAGAATGTAATACCTGAATAGATCTCTCTAAATACATATCATAGCATATACACATATAGTCATCTACAAAAGATCTATAATTTGATGAATTATAATCATAATTTGCAACTTTACCACTAACATATAGTTTTTTATCTCTACCAATGAAAAACGAGATATTATCATCCAAATAAAACTCGTCTATGTCATACATAAATATATCATTACTTAGATTTTGAGTAAATACTTCTCTTTCAGGTAAAGTATTTAATAATGAACATTGTTCTACATAGTTTTCCAATTTATAAACATCAAATCCAATAACACCTGAAGCATTATCTATAAAATACATAAAGTTGTTAGTACACATAAACTTGTTTAATGGTCTTGATCCAAGATCAATATTAAATGTAATAGTTAGCTTATCTAAGAGATCATATTTCATTGAAAACCATGTATTGTTGGCTTTATTAATAACTATTATATCATTTGAAAACAAAATAAATAAAAATTCATTATAATCATAACTCTGTTCAATATGCAATGAATTATCATTTAAATAATCTGTTAATGACATATTGTTTATAATATGAACTATATTATTAAAACTTAATGTTGAAACGACATTGCGAAACGTATCTATCATCATACCATTAGTGTTGTCATCACTACTTGTAAACAATAGATATTTATCAGACATAAAAGCACATGCTATATCTGATAGATGAGAACAATTAAATGCTGAGATATAATTATTTTTGACCCACCAGTTGCTTTCAACACGAACGTCTATCCACGTTGGTTCACCATCTTGATTATAATTAAATGTAGTTCCAGATAGATGTGTTCTAATACATTCTTTTGGTACACCATTATGAATAACTATACTACCAACTAGATATTGTGTGTTTGGTTGCCATGTACTATAAGCATCAAGATATTCTTGTAAATAATAATCATACCATTCTTGATCATATAATACATATTTTGTTTCAATATTGTTGTTTTTAGTATTTATTATGTAACATATTGTTTTGGTCTTAAATTGTGGTGGTCCAGATATATCAGCTACTGGTTTGGTAGCCATAACATTACCATGACCATCTTCTACATCATAGGATATTCTAAACTTATTTAAGGGTATATTATCGTGATCTACTGAAACAGGATAATCTAATTTAACTACAACAGCAGCCTTATTTGTAAAGGAATTAAAATTGAAACTCCCTACTTCTTTAATAGATATATAATCTGGTAAGTTTAGATATTTCTGTAAATGTTTAAAATTATCTAGATTGTATGTACATAACCAGTTTTTTGGATATATAAATGTGTTTTTCAAAGCTATACTATCTAATGTCTGCTCATCTAAATACCATAATATATCATCCACTTCACTAAGTTTTATATCATTAGCTACTAATACATTTTTATATTGTTTAGCCACATCAGAATAATATACTGTATCTGGAACTAGATACCATTCATCCAATGTTCTATTCAGATCATATTCGTTTATTGTAAAAAACGTATAACCTAGTTGAACTAAAAAGTCTCCCAATAAATTTGGTGTACCTTTTTTGCGCAAAAAAGAATATATTTTGTATGCTATATTCTGCCTAGAATTAAAATCGAATATATCGTATATATCGAACCCATATGATATTAATATATCATTGATGATATCACTATCCAATTCATACACATTAGTTATATTTCTTCTTGTAGTAACTAATGTATTTATGACAGAAAATAATTTAGTAATTAAAAGTATTATATTATTATAATCTTCATGGTTGTATATATTCTGATACACTACATTATCAATATGTGTTGTAACCAGATCTTCAGACTGAAAATATCGCTCTTTCATCATTGTTTGTGATATTTTGGAAAAGTCATTAGTTCTAATTGCATCTAATAACAGTTTAAACATAACAATAGGTACATTAAGTGTAGAAAGAGAAGCCTCTAACTCTTGCAATGAGGATGTGTTTTTTAAATTGATATTATTCATTATTCAATCTCCATCTATTGTTAGAAATTAATACTAATTTGAGACAACGTATGTAACTTCCTGGATATAATAATAAATTCCAATGTTGCTTCTAATAGATTAGTTGCTTTCATATCAGAAGATGTTTCAGTTATATCATTAACTGGATCAACTGAATTTAAAAGATATAAAAACTCTCTTAACAATGCTGTTAACATCAATTCATTTTGGGGAATATCTAATGTAGGATTGGATATAGCTTCTTTAAAAGCATTTATTGATAATTTAGCTTCTAATACTTTATCTGGATAGAAAGACTCTATTACATCTATATCATATGTATCTGTAATAGAAGTAGTATATTCTTGATAATCTAAAAACAGTTTTATTCTTGGATTAAAACTTGATCTTGTAAACTTATAATTAATTTCATCTGCATTAAACATATGTGGTAAAAACAATAAATTAAAAACACTACTATTAATAATATGATCTACATATTTTTCTGATAGCAAGGTTACATTTGGAGGAATTATTGTTTCATAAGTATTAAGTATAAAATCAATCTCAGGAAATGAATGTTTATTATCATTAAAATGTGCACATATATTTGTATGATATAACGAATTTAAATAGTTAATTACTTTCTCAAGACGTGATAATAATATTAAGAATGTCTGTCCTTGAGAGAATGGCAAAATAGATTTTAAATATTCTATGAATATATATTCACCATTTATATTATATTGTTCCCAATTTGCAAATGGTCTAAACTGTTCAACTACACATCTATAATAAGCTCTATTTAATGCTGCTGAACGTTCTATATTAACTATCATCCAATATACATAATCTCCATCTATATTAAAATGCAATATATCTCCAACTGTTGGTACAACATTAGTAGAAGGATCTATAACAATAGATGTCTGCGTATCTTGAGAGTAATTAACTCCTCTTTCAGAGGAATTCATAGCAGGTAATACCTGCTGAATAAATGTTATTGGAAGCATATATATCTTATGCCATTTTCTACCAGATAACTCACCTGTAGTTCTATATGTTTGAATGTAATTTTCATCAAATACTGTATTTTGATAATCTAATTTATAATACGTAGAGTATATAACATTGTTCCAATCAGCATAATCATTATATACTAATTTCTGATACTCATCAGCATAATTTGTTAATCTAATAGTAGGTTGCATTTTAATCCTCTACTCTTTCTTCTTTAACTGTTTTTAATTCATATAATGACTGGCTTAATAAATCTATATTATCTAATATAGGAAATCTATAAGTATAATCTCTATCAGCATAATTAAATCTAATAGTTATACCAATACCTTTATTATATCTATCTCCTATGAATTCACTTTGTACGTCCAATACTCTAATTCTAGGTTCCCATTTTTCTAATGCATATCTAACTTCTTGATTTGCTTCAGTTAGTATATCATCAGTTTCCAAAGAAAATAAAAGTTTAGTTACATTACAACCAAACTCAGGTTGCCATATCCTACTACCAGGAGGAGTAGCAAGAATGACAAATATGGACTGCAGAATAACACCAATATTTCTACTCTCATAAAAGTCTCCATTTGGTGATAATTCTGGTAAACATCCAATCAACTCTTGATATGCCATTATTTGCTACTCCTCCTATTTTAATTATTTCTTTTTCATTGATGTTGCTTTTTGCCTGGACAATTCTTCTTCTACTCTTTGTTGCTTGGTTTCTTCATATTTTACTCTCCAATTTAAGATAGCATCAAGTTTACCTACTGGCATTGCCATAATATCACTATATGGTACTCCTCCAAATAGGGTCATAAATAATGCTACCTTTTCAGTAAGCATCTTTTTGTATGTTTCTTGTGCTTTAGGATTACTGTGATAAGCGAAAAAGCTCAGCTATTAAGCTGACTGGATTCTCCTCTGACTTCCCACAATTGGGACATGTTCCTCTAACATATAAATCTATACCATAATTTCCATATGCTTCATTCCATGCTTTTCTAATAGCTATTTTATCTCTTGATGGTAGGTTACGTAGATAAGAATATATTTCAAACACATTTTTAACAACCAAATATTTCTTATCATCTTCACTATTATTTGTTGATGATTCATTTTCTATATTCTCATCTGGTTTCTGCTTCATTGCTACTTGTTTCTGTGGAATATGTAATTCTCTTATAATAATATAACTATCTGCTCTTCGTAAGATTTCCTGAGATATTCCTTTACTCGTTGCAAACTCACGTTCATCTTTTAAAGTAGGTAGGCAAAGCACAGCCTTATATTTACTTATAGGTAATGTTACATCCACTGTCTTTGCAATTAAACTTTCTCTTCCCTCATATAATCTTATATCAACATTTTCAGTGATATTCTCTTTAACAGTGTATTGAAAATCACAAGCAGAGCAATTGATTGTAAAGTCTTGTTCTTCACCATATGATGCTACTAATATTCCATAAAGCAAAGCTTCTCTGTCTATTATAGAAATATTGCGTTCAAAATTATAAATAGTATCTAAAGGTGGTTCCTTTTCAGTAATACATTCATATACTGTTTGATTAAGTAATGCTGTTGCTTTAGCAGCAGTAAGAGCAGATTCCCTTAATCTCTCTTCCTGTGCTACTGTAAGAGACCTAACAGTTAAATGTAATTTACTATGTGGTGTTATAACCTCAAACGTAGGAAACTGAAAATCCTCAAATTTTGGTAAATCTTTTGCTTGATAAGCCATTAACAAAATCCTCCTTGTAATTAATTATTATTTGTCATTATATTTTACATCATTCTGTACAAAAATGCAATACAAAAATATATTGGTCTCCCTTTATCAGGGAGACCAATATGAAATGGTATTACGTATTACATTAAATTTAAATGTGGTTTAATATAGAATTAGTTGGTTATCTCAATAAGCCCTACGCCTTCATGCCTTATAAACTTAGCAGCATACCTGCTAAGGAAGGTCATGACTGGCTTCCTGCCAAGAGGGAATGGCGTAATGGTTAGTGGCCTATATGGTGCAAACACAAACACAGCGTGATCAGGATTCTCAGGCTTCAACAATACTATCATTTTACCCTGAGGAACTACAGGAGAGCTGAGAACTTTCCACGTATCATCCAGTACACCTGCTATAGGTGAACTACCAAATGCTCCACCACCAACAGTATTACCCTTGAAAGAATAATCAGAAGTAGTTTTCAGAATAGCAACATCAAGAGGATTGGCTACTATAGTATTGGCTACACCAATATTAGTATCAACATAAATCTGGTTGCTTACTTCATTCAGCTGAACTACAATCTGGTTGTACCATTCTTTTCTACCAAATGCAAAATTAGCATCAGGTGTCTTGGAGAAAGTTTTTATTGCATTGGGATGGAAAATGCTTGTTTCCCTAATAAGGGCATTAATAAGTTTTCTATCAATATCCAATGCTATAACATTTCCAAACGTGTCTACCAACTGAGCCTGGACGTCCATATCAAAATATGCTTTGACGTCCTGCTCATACTGAATCGTCCATTCAGCCTGCACTTCATGGTCAATAGCATTCATTCTAATCTTAAGATGTTTAAAACTAATTTTATTAGCATACATTTCCTCAAATCCAGAAATGCTTGCTACTATGGATATACCAGTTACTCTTTCAGCTTCTCCTGCTCTAGTATTAGATACAGTTACTGTTCCTTTGAAATAGTCTACATTACCAGATACATGATCTACAAAACCACTAGTTCCAAGTTCAACATCAAAATTAAACATACCTTCTTCATTAGGTTCAACCAATACATCTACATCAGTAGTGGTACTACCATTATCAATAGTATAAGTAACACTAACAATCTGAAAATCTCTCTGTAGATGAGCCTTAGAAGAATCTAATCCTTGGGCTGCCAGTAAATCAGTAACAGATGGAACAACAACAAGAGCAGGAGCAGTTACTCCTATTTGAGTTGCACTAGAAACATCCCTCTGTAGATTAGGCAGATCAAACTCTTCATTACCAACTTTAGCTACAGCAATCAAAAATGGCCTTATAATTTCAGGCTGATCCATTGGCAATACAGTCAATGCTTCCCTTGCAACCAACGCAGGCCACATTTTCCTAAATACAGGAAGAATTAGCTGAGCCTGTGGTTTAAATCCATAAACAGTTTCAGCAAGTATTCCTTCCCTAACCAGACCAGACATAGTCTTGAACTCATCTTTCATATTTGGTTCAAGACCCTCTGAAAGAGCATCTACATAGTAATCAAAAAGGGCATCATCAGCCAGTATCTGTGGATAGTTTGCTACTACATCCACACCCTGCTTCTTCATAGACTTTGCAGTTTCCTGCAACAACGATTTTACAGCACTATATTGCATTTATTTTTACCTCCATATTAAAAGTGTTTATAATATACTCCCAAATAAATCATTATCTTCTGTCTACTATACTTCATATCTTCTTAGTTTATTATATTTCTCATCTTAACAATAAGAAATATAACCACTTATCTTATTAGTACTACCATTATCATTAACTATTATCAGTTTTCTAAGTAAATTACTTTGAATATTATTGAATACATATCTTCCAGCTTTTAAATAAGCAGGAGTAGAATTTATAGAATTAAAGTATAATCTTAAATTGGATTCACATTCTATAACGACATTTAATCTATACATTGACGACATCTTTTCAATTGGTAATTCAATTGTAAATTGATCAACTAAGTTATCTTCTTTAAAACTATAAAGAATAGGAGAAACTGGTGGATCATCTGAAATAAATTCTATATATTTGTTAAGCTCTGCTTTAGAAAGATATCTACTAAGTGTAAATGTAGAATTACCTTTTGCGATAAAATCACCAACAACTACATCTTTAGGATTGTGATTCTTATAAGTAGGCATTATTCTTTTTACCTCTCTTTAGATAATAATTATTTTATCCCAAAATATTTTTTGAATAGGGTATCAATTGGTTCTCTGGTATTTACATAATCATTGAGAAAATCTACAAGATTCTTTTCTTTCTTATATTCTTCTTCATCATATAGATAATTCTCAATTAATTTATCTACAGTATCTTCTGCTTCCATTAATTTGTTATGTTTCAAATTAATTTCTAGCAGTTCCAATAAAGTTTCAAAATCATTCTTTACTTTATTTTCAGCTAATGGTTTAGAATTAAACATACCATTAACAATATCAAATCTATCTACCAGAATATTGGATTCTGTCAAATATGATGCTCTCTTTTTAGTATTTGCAAAATGTTCTTTGACAATCTCAATCATACGTGCCTTTTCATGTGAAGGATTACTAACACAATCATATGTTATGATTTCAAATGGGGCTGTTATTTCAGTAATTCCATCAGATCTTGGTTTACATTCACCTACTGCTCTAACTGAAAATCCTACCTTAACACCATCCATTATTAAACCAGCTAATTTATATCCATTATCAGTAGACGTGGTCTCAATCTCTCCCAAGACCATATTACCATCCATCCACATTTTATTTATTATATGAGAGACATTATCATATAATACAACAAAATGCCTATATTCATCTACTTCAGTATTACCAGTAAGCACAGGATGATCCAGTTCTCCAAGCAATGTCCTTGCTTGAATAAGTGGTTGTAAGGAATTAATCGCTTTCTCAACTAGATATTTAGGATACATACGTTTATTAAAATTAACATCATCAGTAGTCTGCAATACAGTTCTAATTTTAACTTTTGGCATCCTGGCACCCATATACTTTGAATCAACTACTTCAGTATATAGGTTAGTTTTATCTATACCATTATCCAAATATATATACATTATGTTTTTGAACCTCCTAACCAATTGTATTTAATAAAGAGTCTATATCATTATCTTGTTCTTTTTCTGGAGAACTAGATAATTGATTATCCTTATCAGATATATTATCTTCTTCACTATTAGTTGCACTGTTATCTTCATCACTCTTTTTGTTATCATTATTATCATTATCCTGATTATCTTGTGATAAGGTTTCATCATCAGAATTATATTTCTTCAGTATCTCTATAGCTTGTTTTACAACTTCTGCAGAAAATTCCTCCAGCTTTTTATTAACTTCATCTAGATTATCTTTCTCATATATGCTATCACCAATAGTTGCAATTGTTTGTAAAACTTTGTTTACATACTTTATTAAAGGAGTAAAATCAGCATCTCTTGTTTTAGTAGATGCCATATTGAGCAAATCTCTGATTCTGATTAATTGTTTAAGATTAAATAAAAATTTATCTTTGATACTCTCAGCATCTTGTTCATCTCCAGAATCTATCTCAGGAGTTTCTGGGATATCAGTATCAGAGACATCTGGAATGTTTTGATCATTGGTATTTAAGATATCTTCTGGTGTAACATCATTGATATTGGTATCATTTTGACCAGTAATATCAGAAGGTTCATTATTTAACTCATCATCATTAATTTGTTGATCATCTGTTTCATTTTGATCATCATCTTCTTCATCTAACAAATCATCTACTTCAAATAAAACATCGTTTTCAGTATAATTATCGATATCATATATCTTATTCAATAATTCATCAATATTCTCATACTTACTATATAATATATTGTCAATAGTCATTTTATACTATAACCTCCATCAATATTACTTATAATATGTTATTAAGAGTCTCTGGAGCTGGTGTTTCTTCTCCTCCAAACAGATCTGATGAGAGTTCTCCACCACCCATGTCTTCTTCATTGGATTCTTCTCTTGATTTCTCCAGCTGTTCCAGATAGAATTCATCAAAATCATATTCTGGTAAGAATCTCCTCAATATCTTCTCTTCAGGCACATTCATTTCTTTAAGTGCATTATATATATCTCTAATTTCAGTGTACATTTTTGATAATGCCTCTGTAATAATACCTCGTGGAGGCATAAACGTTAGAGATATATTATGATAATTACTATTTAGATCATCATCATCTGAATGTACTAATATATATATTTTATGCATTAACTCTGTAAAGTATTCAGAGAACATCTTTTGATATCTGATAACTGATCTTGCAAATAACATACTTTCTTGCGCAAGGGTTGCTTTAGTTGAATTGAATTCTTCTATACCTAGATAAGATGGTGGAATTTCAATACCAGTTAGTATATTCTTTATGAGTGTTGTATCTTCACCCTGTCTGGTATCTGAATAGGATCCCATATCAAGTGTATCCATTTCAACATATCTTTTTCCATCTTTAGCAGGTAAATAATAATCTTCAAAGGTAGATACAATAGAAGGAATAGTTTCTATATCATTTAAATCAGATACCTTTACTTCTCTACTTTTAACTGCCCTTTTAACATTCTCTATTCTACTTGCTGCATCTCTAGTGCCTGATACATCTACAGTAAATATCATATGCTTTCCTGCTCTAGAAAGCATATATATCGTAGATGATACTAATCTGGCAAGATATAGCCTAAATATAAATTCAAGATCTGCAAATATAGATTCTCCATATACTTCATCTTTAAGACTTATATTCTTAAAATGAATCATATTGCTTTCAGGCACATATCTTACATTGACAGATTTAATAGAACTAATTTTATTATAACCTTTTATAATATTAATTAGAACATCCTTTATATCATCAGATAATGAATTTACATCTATTTGTTTGAGATATGAAGAAATAACAGCATACACTTTGTTTATAATAGTATTAAATGCCTCTTTTTCAGAGTCCATCTGCATCTTAGAAAAGGATCCTACATTACCCATTCTTGGACCTGCTGCTTCTTGAGCACTTGTTTCACTATCAATAACTAAATAACCAAGACATATATTATAACGTTGTATCTTAATTACATTATGTGGTTGATGAAATATTAACGAAACATCCTCATATGTTATATTATCATTATTATTTTTTTCAACATCTTTATTTGATTCATCTTCAGTAATAAGATAATCTTCTGTGATATTATCTTCTTTATATTCTCTTAATTCCTTTGATACTAAATCATTTTCTATTAAATTATGTCTGCGAATATGTTTTATATCCTCTGTTTCTAATAACTTGACTGATATCTGTTTATCTTTAAATAACTTATTATTTATTTCAGAAAGATTAATCTTTTCTTCTCTGATGACACCACCAAACACATTCTCCATTTCACGCTGTCTGGTAGTTAATTCAACAAAGAAATCACCAAACAATAAAGTATTCTGAATAATATAATCAGCTTTCTTATCTATAGCTAATACTTTCATAGCATTTCTAAATTCTTGTTTAAGAAGATCTATTTCAGTCTCTATACCTTCAATATCATCTAATTCAGATATTACATTCAAAGATCGTTTATTAATATCATCTGGTGAAAGAATATTATCAGCCCATATACGTAATGCTTTTCCTAATATAGGTATTCTATCTTTAACAGCAAGTATATTCTTATAACTATCTAATCTTTTCTTAGATGGTGTAAATTGAGAATATCCAGCATTAAATGAACTCAATACATTGTCTATAACATCTGATTCTTTTCCATTGTTAGATTTATTAACAACAGCATTAACCAAATCAATCCAGTCTTTTTTCCTATAGGGACTTAATAAATCAGCACTATTAACATCATCTAGATGACGTTCGAAATCAATAGTTAGATCTCCACTTTTATTAATACTATATAGTAAATTTCTAAATGTATCTTTAATGGACAATTAATAATACACCTCTCAGTGTGAAATCAATCTTATCTAATAACGTTATAAATCATATTCAAATGTCTATATATTTCTCTAGATATAAAATCAAAGTATTGATCCTTGGTCATAAATACCAAGGATTCTCTTTGTAATTTTCTAGGTATATTTTTCACAATATATGCAAATGCTTCTTTGTATATCATAAAGTATTCTTCAGTATTTAAATCCAAATTATTAACAAGTGCATCGTGTACACCTTTTTCTTGCATGAAAAAATCTATCAATGATGATATTGTATCTGAAAGCATAGAAAGAGTATTTCTCATTGATTTAATTCTATTTCGCTCTCTTATTGATGACAGTAATCTAGACAGTATGAATGTTAAGTATAATAGCATAAAAATTATAATATATTTTATCATTTATGAAAAACTCCTCTCTCTTATTATCATAATCAATCGAGTTGCAATGATTTAATTTGACATTGCAACTCGATTGATTACAAATGAGAATATTTTATTTGGTTTTACTATTCATCTTCAGAACATTCATCATCAGAATAATCCTCAACCCCACCTCTTACATGTTGTTTTTTAGTGGTGGCATAGAAAAACACAAGATCTTTCTTATTAAGTAATAAGACATCTTGTTCTCTGGTTGGTATGTCAAGCAACACAAAATCAGTCTTACTCTCTGCAATTTTTTCAGCTATACGATGAATATCTTGTTTGGTGACATTCTCTGCAGTGAGAACTGATTTAGTGTTATTAATATACCCAAATACCAACCTAATAGCACATGTTTTTTCCTTAACCTGATTTTCCATAATTATACCCTCCAATATTCTTAGAATGATTTTATCTTTTCTTTTTGATTATATATGACATTTTGTGAAAAATCAAGTAGTTAATAAAACTACTTTCCAATTTCTTCACTTTCTGGTTGTAATGATTTAGATTTCTTACCTGTGCTTTCTTGAGTGTTATCTATAATCTCATATTGTACTCCTTGCACATCCAAAAGCAATAGCTGGTGTTCATATAATTCAACAATAGCTGGAGTTCTAAGGGAGTTAAATCCAAATGCATTTAATGTGCCAGGAGATTTTATATTGACAAGTACCTTCTTTCTAGTATACATGGCTGTAATCTCCTTTTATATAATAATGAACAAACAATATTACTTATTATCATTTGCAAGTTTACGCAAGACCATGGCTGGATCAAATTCTTCATATGTGCTATAGATGCTCAATAATCCTGAAGATTCTCTAAACTTAAGATTACCTTCCTGCGATTCAGCTTCCTTCCAAGGTATAAGCATACCAAGCTGTTCGAGATATTTCTCCAGCTTTTGCCTCACTTCTTTAACTACATTTTCATTAACCTTTAAAGCTTTAAGGGTAGCATCATTAGCAAATACATCAGTTAGGGTTTTAATAGCACCTGGTATTGCATAAAGTTTTCCATCAATAATATCTGCTATGGGATACTGATATGCATCTATATCATTTTCCTTACCAGGTTCAACATATAGATGAGCTTGTTTTATTAATTCAAAATTTACAGTATCAGTCTTAACTGCAGCTTCAAGTATTCTCTTACTAGAATTGACAGGAGACCAAGTAGCATTAACAGCAATTGGAAGTGGAACATAAGATTCAGTCTGTTTCTCTGGAGTTTCTGCTTCTTTATCTGGTGCTTTTTTATTTACTTCTGCTTCTTTTTTCTTACATTTTGCCTCTTCAGGCATCTCATCACTTACATCTTCTAGTTTGTCAATATCTCTTAATATAGCATCCAAATCAGAATCTTCTGCTTCAGTTGTTTTTACCATATCCTTTTTCTTTTCAGCATCAGGATCTTCAAAATTCTTTGATACTTTGTCCATAGCCTTATCTACACTAGTTTTTGCTGCTTCAACCTGATATATGAAATGCTCTACAGTAGAAAGTGTCTTGTCAAGATCAAATTCATCTTCAGATCCAACTTCTGGTTCTAAATCAACCTCAGGTTCAGTTTCCTGTTCTGGCTCAACTTCTTCAGGCTCTTCTACTGGTTCTTCTTGAGGTTCCTCCAAAGATACAATGTTATCTAGAAATTCACTTATAATAGACATAAGAACATCTGTACCATTGTCTCCATATACATCAGACATATCAGCAGGTTCCTCAACAGATACTACAGATTGAACTACATTATCATCATCTGCAGGCGTATCAATTGTAGAAGCAACAACAACAGGTTCTTCCTCATCTTCCTGTTCTTTTAAAGCTGTAAGTAAATTACGTAGTTCAGTAACATCATCAGATTTCTTGCTTACTGACTCTTTGATAGCGTTGTCAACTTGTTTAGCACTCTTTTTAGGTTTAGACTCAGCAACAGAGACCATCTTCTGAGAAACTATATCCTCAACCATAGCATTAAGTTTCTCAGCTTCCTTTGTTAACTTTGCTTTAATATCAACAGTAATATCAACAGGAACTATATTACTCTTTTCAAGATCCTTAATAATCCTACTAGAAAACAATTCACTTGCAATATCATTCATTGCAGGTTCCTTT
The DNA here is from genome assembly GCA_937863745.1 of uncultured bacterium. GTDB lineage: Bacteria > Bacillota_I > Bacilli_A > RF39 > UBA660 > UBA6985. The sequence continues at coordinate 26,105 of CALMHN010000061.1, forward strand.
GAAAACTCCATTTCTTGAACCATTTTATTCTTCTTCTTCTCGTTTGTCATTTTTAAATGACCTCCTATTTTAATATTTTCTTATTTTATGAAACAAGAGCAGATGTTGCTCCTGATCCCAATAGTGCTAAAATTGAAGATATTGATAATATTATACCAACTGGTTTAAACAATGCTTTAAGATACATAAGTTTCTCATTAAGTTCTTCACTTAATCTATAAGCTATAACTGCCTTAAGAAATAAAACAAATAAACCACCCATGATTATATTAAGACTAGCTTGCTCATTAACAGTATCTTCTTTAACAATAGTAAATAATATATTGGGTACTTCTGGTACTGGAGGAGTTAATTCTTCAGGAAGTGGTTCTGGTTTTTTCCCTCGTAGATTATTATATATCTCTTTTGCATAACTTTTGATTTTACCTAACCAACTCTCCTTATCCTTAACATTGATAGATGTTAATTTTTCATTAGCTCTATTTAACCATATTGAAAGTGCTATCAATATAACACAAGCAGTTAATCCTCCAGTTAATCCAGCTAGTGATAAGGAAATTCCTGTCACTACTCCACCTACTGCTAATTTATCCACCATATTACTGGTAGCCAGTTTATTGCCAATATATCTACTTATACTTTTAATAATATTATAAGCTAAATTGAGAGCAGCTTTGGCTGATTTTAAAATTAAAATAAGAAGAGATTTAAACCATTCTTTATCTACTACATTTTCTATTTCTGCACCAATATGGACATGTTTAACATATTCCTTTATTATGTTCTTTGGGTTTTCAAGAACATTAGTAACTATTTTTTTACAACTTGGATATTTGCTTATAACATCATTTACAAATTCCTTAAAATTAGGAAGATCTACATTTAAATATTTGCCTTTTTGTTTTGCATTTAATTCTACTTGTTGCATAATACGACTACGTTCTCTTTTATTTAGAAGTAACATTTTATCAATGATTCCTCCTTTTCATTATATCAAAATAATAATTGGTATTGTAATTCATATGAAATTATGATATAGTTTGTTTAATTATATCATATTGTATCATTTATTTGTTATGATTTCTTTTAGAATATGAGAACAAATAATTGAATGGATATGAACAAAATATAACCCAAATAACAATAAATAATATAGGAGGTAATAAATAATGGAAATACAGGAAAGATTTTATGGAAATTTGGATAAGATACTTGTTGATGTAAAATCAGGAGATCTAGAAAAAATGCTCCGATGGATGAAAGTGTTTGGATTGACTACATTTGCTGCTATATCAGGTTTTTTAACAAGCATAATTAGTTCTTTAAAAGATATAACAAGTAAAGGATTGGATACTATAAGTGGCGTCATCCCTGTGGATCAAATACCTGAAGGAATAGCAACATTCTTTCAAAATGCATATGCTAGTCTTATGCAGGTACTAAGTAATATAGTGTCTCATCTAACTGGTGCTGCTAAAGCAATAGCTACAAACGTACCAGCTACTGTAACTGTTGGTGTTGTAACTATATCAACTGCTCATCTTATCCTTGGTGGTGTTGCTGCTTCTATAGTATTGCTAGCTTTATTTAAACTATTTAATAATCTTAAAGCACAGCCATCTGAAAATACGTTTAGTGATGCTATGGATATATTTAATGAGATGCCTCTATTTGCAGAGAGTATTAGCAAACATCTATCTGAAGAAAATGGAGAACCATCCAAGATGGGTAAAGTTATTTCTTCCATCCTTAATAAAGGTAAAGAAGTAGCAGATAAAGTTGTCGATATGCTCTCTTCTGGTGTAGATAAGTTGGAAGGTGCAGCGAAAGTACTTCTTAGTTCCAAAACAGTACGTGTCTTGCTTGGAGTATGTGTTCTGTTGATTTCTGTTGGTTTCATGTTATTATCTGGTGAAGGTGGAATTCCTGAATTATCTGCTGTCTAAATCACTGTAAGAAGTAACAAAAATAAATATAGCACTCAGGTATTTCCTGAGTGCTATATTTATTTGTTTATATCAAAGTATCTATATCAACTTTCCACAAATCCTCTGTTTCTTCTTCATCAGTTGTGACTACTTCTTGCTCTTCTTCATTAATATCTTGAGTATTAACAGAAACCTTATACTTAGCTAATTTAACTGTGCTTGGGTCTTCATCAAATATGATACTAATCCTTTCTGGAATATCAAACATTCTACAAACAGTATAATCAATCCTCATTAAAAATCTTATATTGCTAGGACCATCTCTATTTTTATCTATAATACCCCAAACTTCTTTATAGTTCTTATAATTATCTATATTGTTTAATATATCATCCACATCTAATGTATTATAATCAATTACAGTTTCTTCAACTTTAGAGAAATCAAATAGAACTAATACATCAGCATTTTCTCTCTTCCTAATAGAGCCAGCTATTTTATCTCCTTTTATGTTTTCTCCATATCCACTTCTATTTACCTGTGTAACAGTTACAACAGGGATATTAAATTCAACACTCATGGCTTTTAAATCATCTACAATCTTTCCTAGATCTATCCATTCTTGACCTGTCTTACTCTCTGTAGTTGCAGCCAATTTATCAGCATAATCTATAAATACTATCTTTATTTTAGTGCCATATGTACGTTCAATATCATTTATTAATGACATAATATCAAAAGTATTAATTGATCCAGGTGATCTCCATACTATGAATATTTCAGTACTATTTGGCTTGACAAATACCTGATCATATTTTTCTTTTACATAATTATAGTTATTTAATCTATAAGATGATTCAAATTCATGTTTGGCTATTCCAGTGGCACAACTTACAAATCTTGCTTGTGTTTCTTCTTTACCATTTTCTAATGTTAAATACAATACACCCCATTTTTCTGATTCAGGTATATTGTCCAGCTTTCTTCTTTCATCAAGAGATATCTTAGCAGTGTAAGCTAAATTAATTAATACTAGTGATTTACCTCCACCAGAAATACCTCCCATAATGTAAACCCTTCCATTTTCAAAGCCACCATTAAAAGCATAATCAAATACTTTGTATCTAGTAGGTATGTGCTCTTTATTAAGTTCTTGGAGAATATAATCTTCAAAATTAGAAGTAGAAAGACTTAGAATATCTCCTCTTGATAATTCACTTATTTTAGTTTTGACTACAGTCTCATCTATAATCTTATTAAAAATGCTCATATATTCATCTAAATCTTTACATGTCTTGTAATCTTTAATGATGAAATTCATTAGTACTTGATGTTGTTCAAATATATTAAATAGACATTTCCTATATGTAAATTTCTCTTCAATAAGATTAATGACATCCATGGAAAGAACATCTTGAGCTACACAATATCTGGAAAGAATTTCATTTTGAATAGATGCTAATCTTGAATCTGATTGGAGTATCTTTTTGAAATCCTCTAAACATATATCTCCATCTATGTACTTCTTTCTACTATCTATGCATTTATCAAGGATATTGACTGTAGCTGAAGCTATATCATCAAAAGCCAAAAATTTAATATTATATTCCTTTTCCTTTGATTTAATCATATTGATAAAGGTCTTAAATTCTTTGGCCAAAAGGGAAGCTATCTCCATAACATCTTTATCTGGTTTCTTACCAAATGCACATCTAGTATAATATGCTACAAACTCATTACCCATAAATACTTTATCTGTTTCTATTATTCTTTTCAGTTCTTGAAACAACATATCTGGTGATATATTATCAGTAATCATAATATAAAAATACCTCCCTTTTATTTATCTTTCTTACCAAGTTAAATTATCCATATGATCAATATTAATTCCAAATATATCTATAATTGGTTCTAGTCTCTTATATATTGCAATATCAAGCATAGCATCTATATCTGGATAAAAAATAGAGGTATCTAAATTAACTCCTTCAGGTACTGTAATAACATCAATCTGATCGTTTTTAATTAGCAAACCCTCAACACGCATTTGCTTTAATTTCTTATCATAATCTTTGATCTTGCTACCATCTACTTTACTTATGGTAAATGTATATCCTCTATCTCCTTCATAAAAGGTAGGACCATATATGACATTGTATATTTTCATGCCTCTTATAGTCTTTGTCAATACTTTATATTCTCTAGCACCCCATCCACCTGGTACTCCTAAAGTATAATCACCAGCCATAAGTCTGGTTTTATATTCGTCTATATATTTGTCTATCAGATTTAAAATTTGAAAAGAACTATATTCTTCTCTTAATATCTTATCTATAACATCTTGTAACATCTGTTTGGTAAATCTTGGGAAATCTGCTCTAACCACCTCCATACCCGTGATACTTAGATCGTCTATTTTCTTTCCTTCTTTGTTGATGATCCATAATGCATACTTCTTCTTTGCATCTAAGAACATAGCTCTCTTAATAACTAATTCTTCCTTAAATGTAAAGTTATATTTAGTGGCAAGCTCAGAATCACCAGCATTATGCCTTTTAAGCATTTCAGGAATGATATATGTATTAATATATTCAGAACATTTTCTAACAATCTTTAAAGTAGCTTCTGTCTTTTCATCTTCACTTATTGAATCATATTTATCACCATATAAAGATTTGAGCACTGGTTCAATAAAGAGAAACATTGAATCAGTATTATGTACTAAAATGTCATTAGCAAAAAACATATGGTTATTATCAACTTCGATATCATATACATACTCTGGTATATTGTTTTCAATTTTCTCAACAGATGTTATTCTTTCCTTTACTATAGACATCATCTAATACCTCCTCAAAATATACATATATATTATTATAATGATATGGAGTAATCCATATCAATCATATAACATTGCCACAGCAGAACCACCAGGCTCCCTAATAATATATCACATCTGGAGATATATATCTCCAAATTTTTTTAATTGTCTTTATGGATTAAGTGTAGCATAATATCTCTCACTTATCAAGCATATCAATATTAATTATTACTTTAATAATATAAAAATTTACATATATATTATTATAATGAAAGAAGAAGTTTGTAGCTATGTGTTACGAGCTTTTTTCTTTCAAATATTTTTTACTTTTAGGGAGGTATTAGCATGTTTAAAGTTGTTGTTGAGTCCTTGTTTAATGACAGGTATGGAAAAGGTAAGAGGAAAGAATTTGTTGTCTTAAGCAAAGCTATTGCTATTCAAAAAGCAATGGGGTTTAGTAAACATGCTTGTGTAGAAGTTGTAGATGATCTCCATAAACAATGTGTTGCTTATGGTGATCCAATAATAGGATTCAAGGAGATTGAGAATTATGAGCACAATTTGTAATAAGATGTATAAAGCAGTACTGCCAACTACAGTATTGCCAAAAGATGGAATTTATCAGGTAAGGACACTTGAGACCTTACCTGATATCACTGGGGTGCCTCATTATATAGGGCATCCTGCAACGAAGGTAATTGTAGAACAGCTTGGAGCAGTTGAAGCTTCCTCCAAGCTGTTCCAAGGATTGGATGTTGGCGAAGCTGTTGTATGTTTTGCCATCAAGCAAGGAAGAAGTACTAGAAAGGATGATGGGTTCACAACTCCTCATCAAGAAGTTAACATTGATGATCTTTCTGTAAGAGAGATCATCAGATTAGAGTAATAGAAAATGGAAATGATCTGAGAATACTCAGGTCATTTCCATAAATACATAATTAAGAATAAGGAGATGACAATAATGAAAAAATTAACAAAATTATTTGTTTTATCTTTTATTATAAGCTACTTCTGTATAAATACAGGATTAGCATATGGGAATAATCTACATTTAGGAACAATTCCAAATGTAGATTATAAAATAGCTGAAAATAATGGTAATAATACTATCACCATCAATGAAAGTGGTACATCTAACATTGATGTAGTGTTAGATGAATATGGTGATGTTTGCTTTAATATTAATAAAATAAATCTCTATTTTACTGCAAATATATTTGCTGTGTTAGATATCTTAACACAGCTTGATGTAATTGAGCCAGGCTCATATAGAAATATGATTTTGGATGACAATGGAGTGACATTTGAAGTTGGTGTCAACTCTGTGAAAAAGGATAACGTCATGATGTGCATTAGTAATCAAGATATATCACTAATTCTAGACATTAAAACACCTAAACAGTTTCAATGTCTAGAAGATATAGAAAACAATATTCGCTCCTTATTTAAATGAAATAGATAAAGATATCAAGCGTGATTAAATGAATCACGCTTGATATCTTTTATTTAAGTAGTATATTTCACTATATTTATTTTTGGTTTGTCAATACAAGATCAGAATCCAATATCTCATTTGGTTTAACTTGCATTAATTGTCCGTCTCTCTCAACCATAATAGAATGGTCTTCAGTTACAATTAATTCTTTTCCACTTTCAGTTCTGATTCTATACATTGGTTTATTAACTTTATGTCGTGACATATTATTTATTGGTCTATATACAGCATCAGAATCTTCATATGTAAGTACTTTGTCATTTGCAAAGATATATTCTCTTCCTATATAATTCATAAGTTTGTATTCCTTATGCCTTTCAAATAGATCTTTGATTGGTATACCTTCTGGATATTGTTCAGTATTTATTTTTGTATTTTCATCAACAGAATCACCATACACTATATTCTCCAGTACATCAGCATCAAGAAATTTTGTATCAAATTCATATGGTTCAATATCCATCTTATGAGCATCTCTCATTTTATTTAAATACTGATGAATATGATATGCACCCATTGTTACTATTTCTCTTCCAGATGCAGTTATAGTCTCTGCAGATGGAAAATGAAACAGTCGAAAATATTGATTAGCAATTCCACCATATAGTGAGTTAGTAAGAACCTTATAAGTAAATTGCCAGTTATTATATCTTTCTGCTAACATATGATTATTATTCTCAATAGCTTTAAACATTTCATTTTTATATCGTTTGCGTTCTCTAATAAGCATATCTATAATTTCATAATAAACTGATAATTTTGTATTATGATTGACATACATTGTACCCATTATTGTTATTATTAAATTGTATTTAGTTATAGTCTCATGTAATTTCTGTACTGTTATCTGTTTAACATTTAAATTCTTATCTTCATAATTAATAAGTCTATCTGGTTGAGATAATAATTCATCTCTATTATAGATATACTCACGAGCTATATATTCATCTACCTTACCAACATAGGTGTCAATAGAAATATTATATCGTGCTATGATATATGGATATAGAGAAGAAAGATCCAAATCAGCCAACCAGTTATATAATCCTTTTAATGGTTTTCTTACAAAAGCACCTTTGAGCTTTTCTGTTTTCTGATCATTATCTTTATCATATTCATATTTTTTACATATAACTGTCTTATTTTGTTTATCTAATGTTGTAAATAGAATACCATCTATAATTGGAAGTGTGCTGAATGATTCCTCCCAACTGATGTTGGTAGCTCTTATAATGTTAAATTGAATATCAATATATTTAAGTTTATTGTCCAACTTTCTAACAAGATGAACATCATTAATATTATAAGCAATGAATCTATTGGGATCTGATAACCACATATCATCAAATCGTTTGTCAAGAGACAGTTTCTTTATACCAAGTTCAAATTCAGCAATAAAACCAAGTGTATAAGATTCTCTTTTACTAAATGTTCTTTTCTTATACAAGGTTAAATAATCACATTCCACGACATATGGAATGTATGGTTTATTAGTTCTCTCATTAATAAAAATACGACCATATTTGTTTTTACATTCTATTCCAAGATATTGTGATCTATTAATAATAAATGGCCAGTCAAATGCTGATGAGTTCCATCCTGTTACAAGATCAGGATCTATTTCATCAAATTTTTGAATAAAACCATTCAACATCTTTCTTTCATCATTATATACAAATATTTCAATATTACACTCATCTTTATATTCTAGATGTTTTATTATTTTTTGTTTATCAATGTTCAAATTGAATGAGTTGTTTATAAATGTATAATAGGTATCAGTATAGTTATCATACAGAGTTATCAACGATATAGCATATCTCTTTGCAGCTGCCATCATGTCATCGAGAAGCATCATATTGCCATTGAGAAACAATTCTATATCTATAGCAGCAATTCTTAATGGTTGTTCAGTCTCTGTATAAGTGTTTCTAAACTGAATATTCTTATATACTGATAGATTCATATCTCCAAAGACATTAAACCCTTTACTCTTCAAATCATTTATTACATTTATTCTATCTTTAAACGGTACAACTTTGAGCTTTAATTTATCCTTGTATTCAACAGTATTGTTTGATTTACCATAATACAAAGCATATTTATCATCTGTGGTATGAATTATTTTATCTTGTCCTCTTCTTAATATATAATTAACTTCAGATTTAAGATAATTGTATACTGTATTGACTAACATTATATTATCTGATGTATTACTTGTGGTATCAGTATCACTCTTATTGTCATTAACTGTTTCATATTTAGTATTGTTAGGAATAGGAAATAACTTCCTCACATCATCAGTAGTATAAGACATATGTGGTTGAACATTATCTTTTGATTCTACAGCATATCTTATTTGTTTTAACCTATTAGCAAAAATATCGTATCTGGACATATTTCTGCATATTGCTGATGGATGAATACATGGCAATAATAGATGATCATTATATTTATATATCTTTGTCATAGCATCAGTTATCTTATCTGTTATACCAAATCTACTACATGGATAATTACCAAGTGGAACTATAACAGCATCAGCAGGTAATTTAGAAATGATTAACTCTAGATTGTCAAAACAATATGCTATCTCATCTTTCATTGGTGGGTTTGATGGTTGATGAAAACATAAACAAACATTCATAACACCCCAATGAATATCATTAAAACCAGTATTATCTAATGTTTGTCTTAATAACTGTCCTGCACGTCCAACAAAGGGTTTTCCTTCTTTAATTTCATTGACAGCTGGTGCTTCTCCAACAAATAATACTTTAACTTGAGATATATCATTTGTTGTAAAATCAAAAATAGTTCTTTGTACATCATCTTTATTAGATTTGCATAATGCACATTGTGTAATGAGTCTCTTTTCTATCTCATCTTTCAATGGAGAAATAGTATCTATAGTATCTTCAACATTATTGGAAGAAACAATAGATTCTTGATTAAAACTCTCAGCATTATTTTTTATCATAAGATATGTTTTGATATCTTTTTCTGATAAATAGGGATACTTTAGTTTTAATTGATTTATTTCATCAGTAGTTTTCTTTGATTTGTTTGACATAAATTGTATTTGTTTGGATCTGTTAATATATCTGTGAAATTCAGATAATTTATCAAAAGGTACATTTCGTGCAAGTATAGGATTAGTATTAATCAACTGATCTAAGTATATACAAGATAGCACATCATCTTCAGATATATTTAATATTGTGGATACATTAAGTTGCTTGACTGTATCATCCAATGAATCAGTCTTATGTTGTATATAATAAATATATTTGGTTAGTGGTGATAACTCTTTTGCCATGAATTAAAATCCCCCATCATATAATAATCATATGGACAAT
>CALMHN010000062.1 GCA_937863745.1 uncultured bacterium
TTGGAATCTGTATTTAATATATCAAATTATTTTATGGATGATATTGGTGAAACTTTACATACTGATATTTATAATAAAGGAAGATTAAATTTCAAATATATTACAAATAATAATATCAAAGGTGATATTAAAGGTGATATTATGTTTAGTAATGACTTATATTGTATAGGTGGAATAAAGACAAAGAATTATAGTAATTCTGAATTAATAAATAGTTTTGCTTGGCTCACAAAAGGAAAACAATATAATGAATTTGATCCAATAGGAAATCCATCACATGATAATGTAATATTATATATATTAGGTGGGCATTATAATAATACAAACATTCAAAGTGGTAAAACTATACAGATAAAAGATGGCACACAAGGTAATAGAAAAGTACTTACATCCGATAACAATGGGGTTGCTTCATGGGATTATGTTAATTATGGTACTGGCAATGCATATATAGTTGATTTGTCAGATAGTTATAATTTTGCAGTGCAAACAGGCATAGGAATTCATATTGATGATGAATGGAGTTTATCTGGAACATATGGTGGCTATTTTATTATTGATATGTTTTCAACTGCACCTTTGCGAAGGAATATTAATATTATATTACCATATGGAAACGAATTAGAAGATATTAATATGGCAGAATATTCATTTAGGATATCTAATATATATGATGAAAATATTGATATAAATATTATAGCAAAGCGTTCTGGCACTGGCAGGGATATAGATTTGTTGGCATTGACAATAAATGAAAAAATGCTATTAAAATATTCTATAGAAACGCCAAATATTTTAAATTTTACTGTTAAAATTATAAATAGGTGGTGGTATGTAATAAAAAGAGAATTTATGCAATCACCAATAAATAAAGTAGATGTACACATACCCATACCATTGCAATAATATATAAAAAAATAATATAATAATGAAAACATTTATAAAATACTTAATGGTTATAATAATAACTATAATAGTAACATTTTTATCATCTAAATCTTGTGAAAGGCGAAAAATTAATGAATTACAAAATAATATTAATGTTTTAACAGATAGCATAACTATTACTAAAAATAAATATAAAGATATTGAATATCAAAATAAAATATTGATAACAGATAAAAATAATCTAAAAAAACTTAATAATAATTTATATAATGAATTAATAAGAGAAGTCAAAAAAATAGATTATATTACTAAGATAAATGCTTCATTAAATGCAAAAATTGATTCTATAAAAAATAATTATTTTGGTAATATAGTTGTTAGCATAGATACTTTATTAAATAAAGAGACAATAACATTTATATATGATACTATTTTTTCTCCTGGCAATGAAAAGCATATGATTGGTAATGTTATAATAAGTTATGATAAATTAAATTTTATAGAATATTATACAATAAATGGTGTTGATACTATTATCACTAAAATTCCTGTTATTAATAAAGATGATGTAGTTGTTACTATACCAAAAGATTCTATTGTATTAAGTTTAGTAACAGGCATAAAAGAAAATAAAAAAGATAATTCATTTGAGATATTTGTAAGAAGTAATTATCCTGGCTTTACTGTATCAAAATTAGATGGTGCTATTATAGATATAGAAAAATCAGATGTGCTTAAAAAATATATAAAGCCAAAAAAATGGGGAGTAGGATTGCAATTAGGTACTGGTGCAATAATATCATATCCAAGTGGTATTGGAAATTATGGAGTATATTTTGGTATCGGTATTTCATATAATTTTATT
>CALMHN010000063.1 GCA_937863745.1 uncultured bacterium
TCAATCGTAAATAGGAGGAATAATATGCAATTTTTCAAGATTAAAATCCCAAATAATATTAAGAGTCAGGTTGACATTTCAAGGCCATTTGTTTTGGATTTATATGGATATTTTCATATAGACAATCAAATGGCACAAATTGAATTATATTTGCATCAATATAATCATTTGGTTGATAGTGAGCCAATCCCAATTATAAATTTTTATATGAATGAACAATTAATTGATACTAATGATATTCCAAATATATCATTCAGATTTAAAGCAGATAATACTGTAAGTAATCTATTATTTTTAAATGATTATATTGAAATTGTTATTGATGATGATAATTTATTAATAGATAACCAAAATGTACAGTTAATTACTAATATTTCATATCATAATCATAATAAAGATTATATTGAATTCAGTGTATTGCTATCTGGATATAATATTCAATTAATTAATGAAGATATTATTGAAATTTTTGATAGATATTTTGTAAGTACGGAATTAATAAACCCAATTTCTATTTATTATAATAAAATGGCAGAAACCATATTCTAGGTTAGTAAAAATTTATATGCAACTAATGAACCTGAAACTATTATAGAAAGTTTTAACTTTCATTCAATATTTACTATGGATTACACAGAATTCGATACATTATAGACATATGGATATTTTATATAGAAATAGTCTGATTATGATAGGATTCGTGAATTTTATGATAAAATAACACCTTTATTATAGACAAATATAAATGCGCCAGTTAAATTTGAATTGTTTACCGTTAATAATAAACAATTTGTCAAAATAGAATATAGCGAAGATGCAAATATAACATTTGAATTTGTTCCACATAAACAATTTGGTATGGGACAAATTAAATGTAATGGTAAATATATACAGTATAAATTATATCCCACTTCAATTCAATATACTGGTGGTATGGAAACTAGAATATTAAAAGAAAGCGAATTACAATTTATAGATTTAATAGATGTTCCAGAAACATATTATGATTCAGAATTGAAATATGTACGAGTTGATAAATATGCACATGGATTAATATTCGATGATGTTAGATTTTTAGATCTTGCAGATACAGTTACCGAATATCCAAATGATGATAAATATATTGTATAGGTTAATGAAACTCATGATGGATTGGATTTTAAACAACTAACTGTTGAATATTTAGTTGATTTTCCTTCATATCAAGGTAATTAGAATAAATTATTATAGTTAAATGAAACTGAAACCGGTTTAATTTTTAGAAATATTGATTTTCTGTATTTGACAGATACTCCCGATGATTATACTGATTCATATCATAAGTTATTAAGAGTCAATGACACAGAGGATGGTATAGTATTTGATACTATTACATTCAAGGAATTAACTGATACTCCTGATGAGTATATTGATTCATAGAGAAAGATTTTGCGAGTCAATGACACAGAGGATGGCATTGTATTTGATAATATCACATTTAAGGAATTAATAGATGTTCCAAATGATTTCACAGGATTAGATAAACAGATTCTATAGATAGATGAATAGAATAATCGATTAATTCCAATATCATATACATTCAATGCATTATTAGATACTCCCGATGATTATGTAAATTCGTAGAAGAAATTGTTAAGAGTCAATGACACAGAGACAGGCATTGTATTTGATAATATCACATTTAAGGAATTAACGGATACACCAGATGATTACATTGGTAAATAGAATAGAGTATTGAAAGTTAATTCTACAGAGACTGGTATAATATTCGACAATATCACATTTAAAGAATTAATAGATGTTCCACATGATTTTACAGGATTGGATAAACAGATTCTATAGATAGATGAATAGAATAATAGACTAATTCCAATATCATATACATTTAATGCATTATTAGACACTCCTGATGAGTATATTGGCAAATAGAATACAGTATTGAAAGTTAATTCTACAGAAGATGGCATAATATTTGATAATATCGCATTTAAAGAATTAACTGATACTCCAAATGAGTATGTTGATTCATAGAGAAAGATTTTGCGAGTCAATGACACAGAAACTGGCATTGTATTTGATAATATCGCATTTAAAGAATTAACGGATACACCAGATGATTACATTGGCAAATAGAATAGAATATTAAAAGTTAATTCTACAGAGACTGGTATAATATTCGACAATATTACATTTAAAGAATTAGTAGATGTTCCGCATGACTTTTCAGGGTTGGATAAACAGATTCTATAGATAGATGAATAGAACAATCAATTAATTCCAATATCATATACATTCAATGCATTATTAGATACTCCCGATGATTATTTGAATTCATAGAAGAAATTACTAAAAGTCAATGATACAGAAGATGGCATAATATTTGATAATATTACATTTAAAGAATTAACTGATACTCCTAATGATTTCACAGGATTAGATAAACAGATTCTATAGATAGACGAATAGAATGATAGATTAATTTCAATATCATATACATTTAATGCATTATTAGATACTCCTGATGAGTATACCGATTCATAGAAAAAGATATTAAAAGTTAATGACACAGAGGATGGCATAGTATTTGATAATATTACATTTAAGGAATTAACTGATACTCCAAATGATTATATTGATTCATAGGGAAAGATTTTGCGAGTCAATGATACAGAAGATGGCATAATATTTGACGATATATAGATTCAGAATATAATAGGAATGCCAACTGATTTTACAGGATTAGATAAACAGATTCTATAGATAGATGAATAGAATAATAGACTAATTCCAATATCATATACATTCAACACATTATTAGATACTCCAGATGATTATACTAATTCCTAGAAGAAACTATTAAGAGTCAATGACACAGAGACTGGCATAATATTTGACAATATCGCATTTAA
>CALMHN010000064.1 GCA_937863745.1 uncultured bacterium
TCCATCTTTATAATAAGTAAAATGACAATTGTCCATCTTTAAACATGTTATATTTTTTAGGGAATAATCATGAAGTTTTATATATGCTTCACGTTTAGTCCACTCTTTAAAAAATGATTCATTATCTAAATCATCATTAATGTTTAAATATTTAAGTAATTTATGATCATATTCGCGAATTAATTCCATATCAATTCCAACGGGTTTATCCATAACAATTATAATAGTTAAATTATTAGCATGACTAATACTAAAATATTTATTTGAATTAGCAATATATGGTTTACCATTGGTACCATAGGTAATATCTAATTTCTTAACATTAAGCATCCTTTTGAGTGTTGGTAAGTAATTATTACCATTAACTATTTTGTAAGGCTTCATAACTGCTTTCAGTCGTGGCAATATATTTTTGTAAATCATTATTCCATGATGAATATGCTGGGTCGCTTCGATGATCCACTAAACCATCATAATTTTTTTGTAAATATTCGCCTAAGTAATTAGATAATTTTGTAGCACCAGATATATTTAAATGGTTACCTGCATCGTAGGTATCATTTGTATAATTAATACCTAGTTCACCTAAATAGTCATTAAAGTCTAAGTAAGTTAAGTTATTAGTCTTAGCCCAAGCAGAGGCGGCAACATATTTATCATAATTCCATTCAATTGTATCAGGGACAGAAATCAATAATAGTTGAATATCATTTTCATCACAATATTCCTTAGCCTTTAAAATATAATCAGCTACATAACTAGGAGTTAGACTTTGAACTGAACCATCGTCTTCCATATAGCTTCTTCCATTATTTGCAGATTTTTTTATAGAATTAAAGATGTAACCTTTCAAATAGTAAACACCTTTATTAGTTTTGTTAAGAAAATTAATCTTACGCCAATTATCATGATATTTGAAGAATGGTTCAATAAATCCTAATTTATCCGAATCAGAAAATGAATAGTTTGAATCATTGATCATATTTATCTTATTTGAATTAAGTGGAAGAATATCTGCCACCTGATGGGTAAAAGCATTAGTTTCTTTACCATCAAACATCTTAGTAACATTCATTACAATAACTTTAGGATGTTGATATTTTACAGCCTCAAGCATAGCATAGTATGCTGCCATATTCGTGGCTGCTGGTGATGCCAAATCATATGAAGTTATTCCTGTATCACGATAAATAGCCATTGGCGAAACATCTGAATATATACCTGAATCACCGATAAATAAGACATCAATGGTATTTTTCTTTTCTTTTATGAATGCTGGCCAACTATTATCAAGAGTAAATGATGGTCTTAAGAAATAACCGAATGTATGTATACTTATTAATAATAAAATAATAAATACAATAGTTTTAATTACATTTTTCATTAAAAGCCTCCATAGATGAAGCTTGATGCATCATATCCTGTACCATACATACCAAATATTAGAACCACCATGATTACAGTTAAATAAACAATATATTTAAATACTAAGTTTTGTTCATTTAATTTATCCATGATGTTAATTCCATGATATTTCATTAAATCAATAATAAATAAGGTAATGGTACCTAGTATTACAATCATTAAATTAGCATAACCATTAAATAAAATAGAAATATTTGAATTCATTGGTAATTGAACCATATATATTAACAATTTAACACCATTTAAATCAGCAACACGGAATAATGCCATGCCTAAGGTTACAAATATTAAAGTAATAAATGATTGCAATAAATGATAAGAAAATACCTCTGTATTTGTGTGTAATAATTCATTTATTTTTTTAATCAATGGTTTTAATAAATAGCTTAATAACATAAGAACAAAATAATACATTCCATATATTATATATTTATTAGTTGGTCCATGCCAAAATCCCATGATAAACCAAACACAGAACAATGGTAGAATCATTGCTATAGTATCGGCTAAATGTCTCCATTTTATTTTATGAGCTAACATACTAACTTTCATATTTAATTTAGAAATGGATACAGGATAAAATATATAATCTTTTAACCAAGTTCCAAGTGTAATATGCCATCTACGCCAAAACTCATCAACACTTCTTGAGAAGAATGGTGTGTTAAAGTTCTCTGGTAATTTTATTCCAAATAATCCACCTATTCCAATTACGATATCCATACAGCCGGAAAATTCAGCATAAATTTGAATTACATAACCAAATACTCCTAATAGTATAAGAGGTCCTGAATAACCATAGGAAAATATGGCATCAACGCATACTCCTACACGATCGGCAATCACGATTTTTTTCATGAATCCCCAGGTAATACGTAACAAATTATTGCAATACTTTTGATAATCAAATTGATGTCCTTCAAATAATTGTTCACCTATTTCATTAAAACGACAAATAGGTCCCTCAACCATTAGTGGATAAAAAGATAAAAATAAGAATATCTTAAAAAAATTATTTGTTGCTTCATATTTTTCATTGTAAACATCAATAATATAACTTAATGCTGATAATGTATAATATGATAAAGCAAAAGGTACAATAAAAGTATGGAATGATATCTTACTACTAAATAAAGAATTTATCATACTTATAAAGAAGTTATCATACTTTAATACTAATAATATTCCTAGATTAATGATTATAGCTAATAATAATATTAATTTTTTTTGTTTATTATATTTTTTCTTTAATAATTTTTTCTCTTCTTTATCTATTTTTAATTCTTTTACTTCATTCTTTTTTATTATTATTTTATTAATAAATAATCCTGCGAAAAAAATAGAAACCATGGATGCCAATAAATATAATGATCTAAATTTACAAGAATATACATAAAAAAATGCGTTAGCTAAACAAATTACGAGATAACGTTTTTTTATAGGAACAATATAATAAATTATTGTACTAATAAATATTAAGGCTATGAATTCAAGTGAAATAAAATTCATGTTATTCCTCCTTAGATTCTACTAATTTCTCCAAAGTTTCAATAGACTCAAAATTTTCAGGGATAACATCTTTAATAGTTATTTCAATATCAAACTCTTCTGTTAAGTTAGCTATTAATGTAACTATATCAAAGGAAGTTAAAATACCATCAGTGATTAAATGTTTCTCTGAATTATAATCTACTCCAGGTTTTATTTGATTTAATATTTCAATTATTCTATTTTTCATCGTTTTCTCCTTTTAATGACATATAATACTTACGATCTATTTTACCATTCATATTATGCTTCATTTTAGATATTTTGTATATCTTATTTGGCAACATATAATTAGGCACTTTCTTAGATGCTAAGTTATAAACTTCAGATTCTTCTATATTACCTTCATAATACAAGATAATTCTATCACTAAAGTAAGTGGCCACGCAACTGATTATACCATCAATACTATATAATCTGTTTTCTATTTCTTCTAATTCTATACGATATCCCATATGTTTTATTTGAAAATCCTTACGAGCTTTATAATGGAATATTCCTTTGCTATCAATTGAAACTAGATCACCAGTTTTATAATATGTACTTGGATAAGCTGTTTGAAGTGGATCTTGAACAAATATTTCTTTTGTTTTATCAGGATTATTATAGTAACCATTAGCTAAGAATGATCCTCCAACATATAATTCTCCTACTTCATCAACATTAGCAATACGATTATCAACAATTACTTTACAATCACAATTCTCACAAGAAACGCCAATAGGTACAGATTCTTCTGGTTTAATCTTT
>CALMHN010000065.1 GCA_937863745.1 uncultured bacterium
GGAATATTGTATTTCTTTCTACATAAGCCATTACTTAATAAAGACATTTTAATAATATTTTTTCTGGATAGTAATTTAGTGACAATTTCTTCAAAATTATTTACAAGTCCAGGTTCACCACCAGATATCTCTATATGTAATGGTATATTGCCATACAAAGATATTACATACTGCAAATAATCCAAATCAACTTCTATTTGTTCATTATTATATGGTTTATATACATCACAGTAATAGCAGTGCTGATTACATTGTCTTGTTAATAATATACCTATATTATACACTTTCATTTTAAGTATTCTCCTAAGAAATAACTATTTGGATCTAATTGCATTTTATCTTCAATTAATCTCTTGTCAACAGTAAATAATTTATTAGAATATTCTTCACTTGATTTGTTTGTGACATATTGTATATAGTAATTAAACCCATCAAGGTCATTTGTTTGATTGCTTTTTCTCATCCAATACATATATCTGCCTGTATAGAAGAATTCCCATACAGACCTTACCATAAAGCTATACTCAGAATCATATCTGAAATATATATAGGCATAACATTGTTCTATATTTGATGGTAAATATTTTGATTCAATTAATTTAACACGTTTATTCATCTTTAAATCAGCATATAGTTTTATAATCTTAAGTTGTTTCATATCTGATACTTTGAAATATCTATCTGTGAGATATAATGTATCACATTTTATTGTACCTGAGTTAAGTATAACATCTATATATGGTATACAATCTTCATTCTCCATGGCACTCATGCAATTATAGTTAGATGTTGGTACAATATTATTTAACCTACTAAAATCAATTTTGAACTCAGATTGTATAATATTCTTTATGTTATACTTGTCCTTTATGATGTTGTAAAAGTTTTTATTTCCAATAATTATTAGATTGTTTTTTATATAATTTAAATATAACTCCAATCTAGTATGATCATTAATAAAATAAAGACGTTCTAATGTACCATCATCTAATATGATAACATTATTGATTGGTATGTTGTTGGTTATAATATATGGAAGAGCATTAGAAAATATTATACTATCAGTAATAGACATTTCATCTGGATTATAATAGTTAAATTTATACTCTAGGTTATAATGTTGTTTATAAACATCATCATAACCAGTCCAAGGATATAATTTTTGATATGAATAGTCTGATGGAATTATTATATAATTATTAGATGGGTAATTTTTGGCAAGATCCATGAATAGAAAATCACTGCAACGTAATGTTGGGTCTGCACAATTATATAATAGATATATGTTAATAATACTCACCTCTAACTGTTTAATATATTATTTAAATCTGATTCATCAAACTTAATAAGTTTTTCATACACTTCAGAAGATGGTATATATAGTTCTTGAGATATATTATCATCAACATTAAATAATTTCAAGTAGTCTGTTAATCCATCATCCATTACTTTATTTTTTGATGAATAATATACTGGCTTATTAAAGTATAAAAATTCAAATAAAGTTTTAGCTTTTGATTCTAGATATAATGCATCACTTCTTCTAGTATAGAATAATTTACCAAAGTTATGAATATTAAAATTTTTATTTGTATGTCTGCATATAGAATAATTTTCATAATCAGAAAATACACCATCATACCCTAGTTTAATATTGTCTAATCTATATGAGGATAGTTTAGAATAATGTAACTGATATTTAGTCAAAGGTATATTCTTTTGTATTAAAAACTTTTTAAAAAATGGTGAAGCTAGTATTTTTATATTATCATAATTATAAGAGGGGGATACATCATCATCATATAAAAATTCTCTTATCATTCTCCATGAAGACATTATATATATTTTTTTATATCTTTCTATTATTTGTTTATCAAGATATCTTTGCAATATTGAAAAATGTATAAATGCTATATTAAAATTATTAGAATTAAGAATAATAGATGAAATCTCATTTGGATCTTTAATAATACACATATGCTTTAGTATTCTATTTATAAAATTTGAATTATATGAATTTTTTATATATGATATAAAATCACAAACATAATAAGCTTCTACAAATAGCTTAAAATCAACATCTGCAATTGTTGATATATTACAAAACAAATCAATATAATCAAATGTAGTTCCACCAGAAAAGGGTGCTGTATAAACATATATATTAAACATGATGTCTCCCTTATTCTTTAATAAATAAGTTAACTATATCATCATTCTGGGCTAATATATACTTATCAATATTATTATTCATAATATCATTGTATCTTCTCTTAGCTCCATCTTCTCTACCATTATCAATATAAATTATTTTCTTACCAAACCACACTGCTTCAATTAGCATTCTTGGACTATAATCAAATGTATTCAATGTCATGTCTATATAGGTATCAAATAAACTAAAGAGATCTGATGGGTTATCATAAATCATCTCTATTTTATCATATTTTAGTAAATAATCATAATTAGACCTTAGATTCTTATCACCAAATACATATAGTTTATTTAACTGACTTAAATGAGGTTGGATATACTCCTCAAACTGATCTTCACTTATATATCTCAATCCCTTTAAATTAATAAAGCCAGTATTATTGTTTGAACAATAACCATTATATTTAATTCTTTGTAAATATAATTTTTTAACATAATTATCACTTTCTTCAAACAATATATAATGATTATAAGATAAATCTATTTTATCTTTTATAATCTCAGTATTATGTGTACCCTGAATAGCTACTAATCTGGCTGGCATTATACCATTAAGTAGTTGTAATGTTTCAATATTTAGTAAACATTTAGTTATTCTATATGAAACTAACTTATATAATAATTTTGTTAAATTTAAACATATATCTGCTGTTCTTTCTAATCCAGCTAATGATATCCATAAATATTTATTTTGTATTATAGGTACATCATAACGTTTAGATATAATATCAAATATAAAAGGACGATAGTCATCATCAGACATACCTATAAAATATATGTCTTTTTTACATTCATTAACCAAATATAAATAGTAATCTAAGATATAGAAAAAAGAACCATTAATGAAATTATCTGCATTTAAGAAATAATGAATAACAGCATTCATTTTATTAGTTATCTCCATTATTATATAATAACAATTCAGAATATAAGTGATAATTATTAAATTTACTTAATTGATGATAATCTGTTTTTGATGGTATAAAAGGATCTATTATAACATGATATTCCTGAGCATTCAGCACATCCTTGATATAATATAACGTATGATTATCCAGTATCAAAACTTTATTAAATTGGTATCTAATAAGCTGACTTGGTCTTTTGAGAAATATTACATTATCAAATATATCTGAAGATAACATATATTTATCATTAAACAATGTTTGTATGTTTGTAATATTTATATTATTTAAATTATAATTAAAAGATGGATTAAATATCAATATCAAATATATTTCTTTATTGTTGTCATATATGCTTGTATAGTATTCAAAAGCATCAAATAATCCACCATTTATAAATGGTAAAATAACATGTATAACTGCATTTATATCTGATTTAATAAATATTGACAATATAATCAGATCCTTATGTTTTTACTTAGTAAAATTTTTAACTATTTCATCATTATCATCAAGCCAAGCATTCTGTAATCCATTATTAATAGCATCATAATATCTGTAATACCCACCATCTTTAATATTAGCTTTGTTTATATAAATAATCTTCTTATTATAGAATATACATTCATAAAATAATCTTGGATGGGGATCAAAATATCCCGTATGATAGTAAACATATGTATCAAAAAGGGAATGAAAAT
>CALMHN010000066.1 GCA_937863745.1 uncultured bacterium
TAGTTATAGCTTCTTTATTCCATTGGTAATCTAAATTAATTTTTGGATTACCTTCATATTTAATATCTAATTCAATATTTTTAATATCAAGCAATATTGATAGGTTTTCTTTAACCTCATCTAATAAATCTTTTATATTAATTTCTTTATCACACATTGAAACAGCGTTGGCATCTAATCTCGCTATCTTTAATAAAGATATAATTAATGATGACATCCAATCAACTTGTTTACTTATATCACTTAAAAATTCATTTTTAGTTTTATCATCCATGTTAGGATTTTCATTAATATTATCAAGAAGTATTCTAATTGATGTAAGTGGTGTTTTTAATTGATGAGAAATGTCGGCTAAAGCTGTTGATAGTTTTTGCTTTTCCAAACGATCTATTTCTGATGTTTCTTTTAGCATTACAGTTGTTTTATATAATTCATTATGGAGTTTTGATAATTCATCTTCGTTATTATCTTGAATTAATAAATGATATTTCTTATTATTAATGTCACTTAAATAGCTATTAATATCCTTTATACGTTTTTCTTCAGTATTTCTATAATATAAATAAATGGAAATTAAGATTAAAATAAATACTACCGGTATAACAATACTTTCCGTAAGAGATAATTTATAACTGTTAGCCATTTTTTTACTATATTCATCGGCATCTTTATAACCATATTTTTCAAGCATGGTAGTTTCAACGTCATCAGTATTATTTAGGGTATCTATGATTTCTTCATCTGTAATATTTGGATAAGATTTTTTTATTTCACCTATTAAGGAACTTATAGATTCATTTGAGATTCTCTTATAATTATTATATTGAATATTGGAAATAGTAATTGTAATTATTAAAAAAATTATAATAGTTAGTGATTCACATATAATAAACTTTTTTCTATTCATGTTTATTCACCCTATAACCTATTCCCTTGATAGTTATGATATCATCAATGTTAAGTTTTTCTCGTAAACGTTTTATGTATACTGTTAAAGTATTATCATTAACATAGTTACCGGCAACGTCCCAGATTTTTTCCAATATCATATCTCTTGTTATTGTTGAGTTTAAATTACTATATAGAAATAATAGTATTTTATATTCTAAGGCTGTAAGTATAACCTCTGAATTATCGACAAATACCCTACTAGAATCTATATCAATTCTAACTCTACCATTTTCAATAATATTATTATTGCTGTTATGGTGTCTTAATACATTGTTAATACGAGATAATAATTCACGATTCCTAAATGGTTTTACAATGTAATCCTCTGCACCTAAGTCAAATGCTTTAACAATATCCTTTTCTTCATCATAGGCCGTTAAAAAGATAATTGGTGTATCGTTTTCTTCTTTAATATATTTGCATAAATCAAAACCATTTCCATCAGGTAAAGATATATCTAATATAATTAAATTAAACTTATTATTTTTTATGGTATTTTTTGCTTCATTGGAAGTTGAGTTTATATGAATTTTAAAACCTTCATTGGTTAAATAATACTCTAGTCCATGGGCAATAATATCATTATCTTCAACAATTAATATATTCATACTTCCTCCAATGTTAGATTAACATATTTAATTATAAAAAGAAAGGAGACAAAAGTCTCCTAAATGTTTTCTTGTCTTATTGTTTCAATTATATTTTGTTTATTAACTCTATTTAATGAATAACGCATTGTTAACCAAATAATTATTACAACAAATATAATAGAAATTATAATACCCATTCCTGGGAAAATATATCCTAAATCTATTTTGTTTCCTATTGCAGCATAAATACCATATGATCCAAGTAGTCCAAGTAAAGAACCTATTATTAATGATTTTAATCCATACATAATACTTTCTAGTCTTATCATATGATTAAACTCTTTATGAGTCATTCCAATAGATTTTAACATAGCAAATTCTTTACTTCTTAACATCATACTTGTAGTTATAGTATTGAAGACATTAGTTACACCAATTAAACTTATTACAATAATGAAACCATATAAGAATATTGATATTAAAGTTATCATATCCTTTTCTTGTTTGACTTCAGATTCAATATTAGACACATATATCGATTTATCATTTAATGATTTCTTCAATTCAGTTAATGCCTTTTCAGTTGAGGATGCATCTTTTGAATTCATTGCTAGATATCCAGTTGTAATACTAGATGTAATATCGGTTTGATTAGTTGATTTAAAGTAATCTTCTGATACTATCAAAAGTCCTCCACTTCCATTAAAATATTCAGATCCCATTGGCATTACTTCTGTTTTCTTAACAATATTGAATACAGTATCATAGCTTGAATTATTATCATCATATGTCTTAAGGGTAATGGAATTTATATTTTTAAATTGATGAATAATACTAGCCTTGCCCTTGTTCATTGTTGTCATTTTATCATAAAGAACAGCTGCAGATTTATAATCATCAGTATAGGCACCAATTGATTTTAAATACTCTTTGAAGTAATCATCGTTATAAACAACAATTGTTAAATTTTGATTATCTGTACCATCAAGTTTTTTAATGGAATCTATTCCTTCTTGAGTACAATAATCATTAATATTATATGTTCCACTTGTCATTACATAGTAAGAGGAAGTTGAATCATCTACATTAGCATATTCTTTATAATTACTCTTTTTTACATCACGTAGAAGGATATTAAAGGAATAATTTTGGTAAACATTACTAACTAATTCTGTTCCATATTGAACAAATGAGAATAAAGTAATGAATGTTGCAATACTGATAACTAAAGAGATAATTGTAGTACTATATTTCTTTTTATTTCTCTTTAGATTTTTATCAGCAATAATTCCACCTATTCCTAAAGTATTACTTATTAATTTTGAAGTACGTAATTTTTTAGGATTAACTTTGATATCATCAGTTGCTCTAATGGCTTCAATTGGGCTTATTTTAGAAGCACGATGAGCTGGAATAACGCATGATAAATATATAGTTATAAATGATACAACAGCATCAATTATATAAATTACATATGGAATGTTAAATACTAATTTAGAGTTGCTGCTAAACATGCTATCGCCATAGAAATTAACGACGTTGGTTAGAATAAATGTTGCAAGTATACCAATTAATAATCCTAAAGGTATAGCAAATAAGCCAATTATTAAACCTTCATTAACAACACTTCTCTTTATTTGTTTAGATGTTGCTCCAATCGAAGAAAGCATTCCATATTGTTTAGTCTTTTCTGATACTGATATGGCAAAAGCATTTCTTGTTGTAAAAATACCTGTTACCATGATTATTCCAACTATAATAATACCTATCCAATATAATGCTTTAAGTGTTTCACTATCAAGATTTCCTTCAGCCTCTAGTAAATTCTTATTTTTACTATATTTATAAGTATTACCTGTATTACTTTTTAAAACATCTATTATGTAAGTTGAACTTGCTTCATATGAGGAAGAATTCTTATATTTAACAGCAATGCTCAAAGAATTCTCTTTCATAAGTTCATCATTTGAAAGATAAGTAATCATGGTATATCCTGGTGCATTATAACCTTCCATAGTTGTATTTACACGTGAAATTATGCCAACAATTGTATATGTATGTTTTGTTGTATTAGTTATTGTCTCAGTGGATGATAAATCGCATTTAGATTCACTTTCACATTCAGCAGTTTGTAACATATCTGATTGAGATAAAACATTACCTGATGCATCAACCCTAGTACCATAGTTTAGAGTAATTGTATCTCCCACTTTATAATTAACTAAAGTTCCTGATAACATAGTATCTTCAATTATTATTTCATTAGAATTTTCTGGTAATCTTCCGCTTGTTAATTCTAAACCATTGTTAGATAAAGATTCAGATGACATACCAACTATATAAGCATATGGTTTATATTCATTCTCGGATTTATCAAGTTTAGCATAACCTAAGTCACTTTGAAGATAATATTTTTCTACTGCATTATTTTCAGTTATATACTTAGCTTGATTTGTTGGAATATTTTCAAATTTAACATGATAGTCTCCAACTTCAGTTTTAGCTACATTTTTCATCGTAGCTTGAAAGCTTGTTATCATTCCTAATACTGCACATATTAAAGCAGTAGCAAGAGAAATTCCTATTATAGTTACAAGAGTTCTATTTTTATTTAATTTTAAATTTTTATTAGTTAATTTATTTAAAATATTCATATTAATTCCTCTCGTCTTTAATTATTTTTCCATCTTCAATAGTAATTACTCTATCAGCTTCCTTAGCTAAATCTAAATCATGGGTAATCATGATAACTGTTTGATTAAATTTCTTATTAGATAATTTTAATAAAGAAATTATTTCATCACTTGATTTAGAATCTAGATTACCTGTTGGTTCATCGGCCAAGATAATAGCTGGATTATTTATTAAGGCTCTACCAATAGAAACACGTTGTTGTTGACCTCCTGATAATTGATTTGGTAAGTGATCCACACGTTCTTCTAGTCCTAGGGTTTTAATTAACTCATCTAACTTCTTTTCATCAACCTTCTTACCATCTAAATCACATGGTAAAGTTATATTTTCCTTAACATTTAAGATAGGTATCAAGTTATAAAATTGATATATTAATCCTACTTGTCTTCTTCTAAATATTGCTAGATTATCATCTGATAAAGAATAAATATCTTTAGAATCAATATAAACATGCCCTGATGTTGGTCTATCTACTCCACCAAGTAAATGCAAAAGTGATGATTTTCCACTTCCTGATGCTCCAACAATAGCGACAAATTCACCTTTATCAACACTAAATGAAATATTGTCTACTGCCTTAACAATGTTTTCTCCTTTTCCATAGGTTTTTACTAATTTATCTACACGTAAAATTTCCATATAATCTCCTTCTTTCATATTAATAATGCAAAACCAAAGTGACAGATAAATGACTATATAAAAAAAGATATATTTTTTTTAAAATATACCTTATTTGTTTATTCTCAAATGTGTATCTATTACTTTAATATAAATTATTAAATAGATAATAGATATTAAAATGCCGGCAATAACATCACTTGCATAGTGAACACCAAGATAGATTCTACTACAGCCAATTAATATAATAAGAATACTTAATAGACTCATTAAAGTATATTTAAGAACTTTATTATCAACATATTTATATATTAAATATATTAATAATCCATAAAAAGCAGCGCTGATCATTGAATGTCCACTTGGGAATGAATAGCCTGATTCACTTATAAGACGGTAACCATCAGGTCTAGGCCTTTGAACTATGTATTTCATAATATTATTTAATAATGTAGCAATAACTAAGTTACCAGTAATAATTAGGGGTATTTTTTTATCTTTCATAAAGACAAATGTAAGAATTGTTATGAATATTAAGGCAAATGGACTTCCTAAATTAGTTATTGTTTTCATTATATTAGTTAATGAATCACTTCTGATTGTATTAACAAAAAAATTATAAGCAATCGTATCACATTTCATAATTTCTTGTTCAAAGACATCTTCAGTTATTCCTATTACTAATATTAAACATATGGATATAACAATTAATTTAATATTCTTCTTTATAAATAATATGATATTCTTCATATAATCTCCTTGTTTTCTTTTCATTATATCATTATTTATTAATATATTCTTTTAACACAGTGTATAACGTACGTGGTTTATTTATAGTTTGAGAGTTTAATTCATCTTGCCAACTTGGGCAATCAATTGCATCAAGTAACAATGATATTTCTGATCCCACTTCATAAGTTGCACGATTCACTAAAAACGATTTGTTGATTGATCCTTTGTTAATCTCTTTAAATACATCACCAAAGGAAACATTCTTTGCATTGTCAAAATACATAACGCCAAAGTCATAACCAACAATATTAGAGGCTTTTATTCCTACATAAGTTGCTGTACCTTCAATTGTTTCTTTCATTAATAAAGAATCCATTAGCTCTGGGCTTTCTATTTTAAGTTTATCGATAACATCAACATATGACTTAGCATATTTTAATAGTAATTCCTTATTTGGAGTTTCTTTACTCATTTCATCTTGAATATTATTTAGTATTTCATATTCATTTTCCATTAGACTTAATACATTAGTTGTTAAATAATCAGTGCTTGGTAAACCCGAATCATTCCAATTACCTTGAACGTAATAATGAAATGCTTCATGAGTTAAAAAAGTGATAAAGTGTTCGGAGGAATATATTGAATCAATAGAGTTCTTCTTATTATATTTTACATAGTATAAATCATTACCATATAAATTGTAGTCTTTACCTATTGTATTAAAATTACCATCAAATTTGTATAGCCAAGTTTTGGGCACGATTGCTGATATTCTATAAACATTTTTTAGACTGAAATTATCTGGTAATTTAATATTAGTTGCAAATAAACTCTTGGGAACATTATTTGCATTAACTAAATAAATTGATAAAGAGTCTTTGGATATCATTAAAATAGTTTTATCTTTTAAATTATAGCCATCCCAAATATCATTTTTTTCCGTGGATTCATAAAACTCATTATATTCATTTAAGATATACTGATCTTCTTCACTTAAACTCTCATATTTATTATTAATTTTATTCAATATTAAGAATAAAATAATAATTCCACCTATTATCATGATAATTATTAAAATCTTTTTATTTTTCATACTTACTCACTTCAGTATATTTATACCATAAATAAATAAAAAAACAAACTGCATAAGCAATTTGTATAATATTCATTATGGTGCGGGTAGAGGGACTTGAACCCACATGGAGTGCTCCACTAGATCCTAAGTCTAGCGCGTCTGCCAATTTCGCCATACCCGCGAAAATTTGGTGGATCTTGTAGGACTCGAACCTACGACCGCCCGGTTATGAGCCGGATGCTCTAACCAACTGAGCTAAAGATCCATGTCATTTGACTAATTAAATATAACATAATTTGGTTATATGTGCAATACTTTTTTAATTTCAATAGTTAGTTAAAATGACCATTTATATCAAAAAAAAGAAGCAATTATTAGCTTCTATGTAAATCAACTTTTTCAATTAGTTCATTAACTCTGCTGGAATTTTCTCCATTACCAAGTTTAATACCTTCATCTGCCTTTAAATAGGTTCTCAAAGCTACTAAATCTTCATATGATATTTTACTTAATTCATCATCAAATTCTTTTTTAGTACTTTCTAAACTTTTAGCAACGCCAAGCATTTCTAAAACTGTTCCAGTTTTATCATCAAGAATACTCTCTAAATAAAGTATTTTTTCAGCATTTTCTATTATTTTACTATTCATATTACACCTTCTAAAACTTTATACGGTTGTTAGTATTTACTAAACTACTTAAATGTAAAAATTCAAATGCTGATGGATATTCGTATTTAGTTTCATTTCCATCTACTATTATCTTAAAGAAACCAACACCCTTATCTTCTCTAACAACTACTTGAAATAATGATTTATTATATTCAATTTTATATGTCTTCTTATATACATGTTTCATAAACAAAACCCCCTTATTGTTTACTTAACTAACTCACGATGACATTCCTTTTTCTTTTTGTACGACATATCCTAACATAAAAACATTTGTTTGTCAAAAAAAGAAGCCTTAACAGACTTCCTAACTTTATTACTTATTATCCATTGCTGAAAATAAATTAATCATAAACTTATCTTTATCAGCATTGGCTTTACTAATCATTACACCTTTATATGTAGTTAACTCAGCAACATGACCTTCTAGTAAAATCTCAGTTGGCATGATTGTTTCAAGCATTACTACATTTTGATTTGTATAAGCAATATATCTTAATTTAACTTCTCCATGAACTTGAGTAAATAATATATCACTTGGTAATTTTAATTCATAAGTCTCAGTATGTTTTTCTTTATCTGAAGATAACAACTCACCTAAGAAATTACCACTTCTTAAAGCTGGATAATACTCGAAATTGAGTTTTTTAAAAGCTAACATGTTGTACTTTTTTAAAGCACGTTCTAGCTTTTTATATTCATTTTCGTTTATATAATCTAGAATATATCCTTTCATAAAATATCCCCCTTATTTCCTTAATCACGTTCATATTATACCAAATGACTTATTTTATGTCAATTTTGGGACTCTTAACGTATCGTTTATTTTAATCATTACATGGGTTTTTGTCAATAGTTTTTTATTCGTTTATATCTCCGCCAGCATCTTCCATTTTTACGAGTACTTCACGAGGTTTAGATCCATTTTGTGGTCCAATTATTCCTCTTTCTTCTAGTAAATCAATTACTCTTGCAGCACGGTTATAACCTAATCTGAATTTTCTTTGTACTAATGAAGCTGAGATCTTTCCATTTTGGATAGCAAAATCAACAATTTCATTATAAAGTGGATCATCATTATCTACATCACTAGCATCACCAGTTGAGAAACTTCCACCTTCACTTTCAGTCTTAGGTACTTGTGTATATGATTCGTCATATTGAGCAGCTTGCTCAGATGAAACATATTTAATTACTTTTTCAATTTCTTCATCACTTATAAAATTACCTTGAATACGAACTGGTGTATTTTCTCCCATAGGCTTAAATAACATATCACCTTTTCCAAGTAATTTTTCAGCGCCACCTCCATCAAGAATGGTTCTTGAATCAATTTGAGAGGCAACGGCAAAGGCAATACGTGATGGAATATTAGCTTTTACAACACCGGTTATAACATCTGTTGATGGTCTTTGAGTTGCAACTATTAAGTGAATACCTGCTGCTCTAGCCATTTGTGTAATTCTCATGATAGAATCTTCAACTTCTTTGGAAGCTACTAACATAAGGTCTGCTAACTCATCAATTATTACAAGAATGTAAGGCATAAGTTGTAATGAAGTATCTTCCGGTGTACGTTTCATTTCATCTTTAATTAAATCATTGTATCCTGAAATGTTTTTAACTTTATTATCAGCAAATACATCATAACGTCTTTCCATCTCTTTAACTATATTTTGAAGGGCGACTGATGCTTTCTTTGGATCAGTTACAACTGGACATAGTAAATGAGGAACACCATTGTAATTTGAAAGTTCAACTTTCTTTGGGTCAACTAGCATGATTTTTACTTCATCAGGTCTTTTAGTTATTAAAAGACTTGCTATAAATGAATTAATACATACAGATTTACCGGATCCAGTAGAACCAGCAACAAGTAAATGTGGCATCTTTGATAAATCAGTTATACAGCAATTACCCATGATATCTTTTCCTAAAGATACAGGTAATTTCATGCCTTCCATTTCATGTAGCTTAGTTTGTAATACTTCACGAACTGGTACACTTGTGGCTTCCTTGTTTGGTATTTCAACACCAACAGTTGCTTTACCTGGAATTGGAGCCTCGATACGAACATCTGTTGCTGCAAGAGCTAGGGCTATTTCTTTAGAGATAGCTGTTATTTTACCAACTCTTGTACCAGATGCTACAGCTACTTCAAATTGAGTAACTGCAGGTCCTTCATGAATTGCTACAACTTTACCAACAATTTGGAAATCAGCAAGAACTGATTGTAATTGTAATGTAGTTTGTTTAATCCATTCATTACTACGAGATTTATTATTCTTTTTTAAAGGATTTAATACTTTATCAAGTGATGGTAATTGATAATTTGAATTAATATTTATCAATGGCACTTGTTGAACAGGAGCAGAGACAGGAACTTGAGCCTCATTTTGTTCAGTTTGATTTGCTTCATTACTATGATATTTTTCTAAATCTTCTTTAGAGTGTAATAACACTTTATCGGAATCGTCTTCCATGTTTTCTATATCATGAGGCATTGCAGCTTCGATACGGTTTTCTTCTTCTTGAACTTTTCTTTGTTCTTCTTTCTTTTGCTTTCTATCTTCTGATGCTTTATCAAGTGAATCTTTAGATTCCTTTAACATATTTCTAGTATTATCTAGGACATCACCGAAGTTAACATTAAATGTTAATATTAAACCCGCAATTGTTAAAACTACTAAAATAATATATGTACCTGTTTTAGCAAGTAAAGATGTAAGTAAATAACTAAACAATAAGCCAATTATTCCTCCACCAGTTTGAGATAAATTAGTATATGTATTATCGCTTACTACAGTTAAGAATGTTTCGTTGTATTTAGATAAAGAATCACCTATTTTAATTGATACATCTACATAGTTCATATGAACATATGATAATAAAGCTAATGCTAATAGATAAATACCAATCAATCTTAAACTAAAGAAGTTTGGTAATCTTCTCATTAGTAACATATATAAACCTAATACAAATATAGATATATCAAATAGTACATAGTATGAACCAAATAGAAATACACCTATATCTTTAATATAAAAACCAACTGGACCAAATACACCAAATCCTATTACACCAACTAGTATAAATATTAAACCAGTTATTTCAACAGAAAATTTTGTGCTCTTTGATTCATTGGAACTTTTTTTATGTCTTCCCATTATAACCACCTATTATTATTATACTATCTCTTGGCCTTTTATTGTAGTATAAACTTTAAAATATACAGTAAAATAAAAAGAAATAGCAGTAACTATTTCTAACTTAATGTTTTACCTAAATAAGTAATACGAGCATAGCCATTACCTGAGTTACCTGTCATAGTACTCGTACCATCATGAGTTGGCATTGAGGCATTTCCGGCAATCATATTGGCATTGGTAAATACATAACCTGAGTAATGATATGAACATGTTACATCACTTGAAGCACTTGACTCAGTACATTGAGTTCCATTTGCATCATTTCTAGGTGTTAATGATGTAGCTGAACTTATTGCAACGCATCCTTGATAACCTGATATATAAGATGAACCACTGGCACCTGAGCCTACTACAGAACTATTAACTGATCCGGCTCCTCCTCCATAGTAACCGGCTCCTCCTCCTCCACCATATAAAGTAACACCATTGCCTCCAACTCCAAAGGTTCCTGATGAAGCGGTTGATGAACCGATTCCACCTTTCCCTCCTGTAATTTGAGTTGCTCCTGTTGAATTAACATAATATGATGAACCTGTACTATAATAATCGCCTGAAAATCCTTTAAGTGCACCGGCTGCAGCTCCAACCTTTGGACTATTCCAGTTGGCAACTCCGCCGCCACCAGCAGCTACCATAATTCTTGAATATAAATTCGAATCCAATCTTATGTCAGTTGCACCGCCACCGCCTCCTGCTCCCCTGATACAATTTTCATAGCATGAAGGTTCATATCCACCTCTACCACCACCATTATATCCACTACTTTCTTGATCAATAGTAGATAGTGAT
>CALMHN010000067.1 GCA_937863745.1 uncultured bacterium
CAGTAATACTTTCTTTCCCATACTTGCTAATGCTACTCCAAGACTAAATGTTGTCGTTGTTTTACCAACACCACCTTTTTGATTGGCAATAGATATTATTTCACAATTCTTCATTTGTACTCCTTTCTTTATTATCTAATTTTAAATCTGCATACTTTTCAAAAGTATTTGCAGTTTCTTGCTCCATTTTATTTGTTACTTTTACATAGATGTTATAAGTAGTATTTATATTTGAATGACCTAACCTTTTTGATACGGCTTTTATATCCGAACCAGATTCAATTAATCGTGTTGCATGGGTATCTCTAAAATCATGAAATCTACTTTTAATACCTAGTTCATAATGAATTACTTTCATTGCGTATTTTATTGTTCCTGTTCCTAAAAAATATCCATTATTTTTAACAAATACTAAATCTGCCACTGGGCAACTTATTGGTATTTCTTTTGATGCTGAAATTATTTTAATTTCTGGTTTATTGGTATAAGGATTCTTAACTTCTTTTTTATAATGCATTATGTACGAATCACCATATAATTTTTTATCATCTTCTTGCTCTTGTTTATACTTTTTTAATATTTCCAGTAATGTATCACCTATAGTAATTGTTCTATAACTGCTTTGTGTCTTACAAGTTCCAAAATACCATACACAAGTAGTTGATCCAGGCACATGTCTTTGATGGCTACATCCTTTTTGATTTCTTTCAACAATGTTTTTATTAATAGTGATTGTTTTATTTTTAAAATCAATATTATCCCATGTCAGTCCGAAAATTTCACTCTTTCTCATTCCTGTATAATATGCTGTTATTAACGAGTAATATATTGAATGGGATGTTTTAAATCTATCAAATATCCTATTTATTTCTTCTTTGGTAAATATATGAGCTGGATCTGACGGTGCTGTATCATATTTAGGTATATGCACTTTTAATGCTGGGTTTACTGGAATTAAATTCATATCATCACAAGCAAATCTCAAAGAACCTTTTATTATTTTTAAAATTCCTCTCATATACCATCTTGAATAAGAGTGTTTAACATATAAATCTGTCATAAAATCGTTTAATACCTTTGGTGTTAATTGCTCTAAGGTGTAAAAACCTATATTTGGCTTTAGATGAATTTTAATAATGCTTTCATATGTCTCTATCGTTCTATATTTTAGATTAATATAAACCCATTTCTCTAACCACATATCTAAAAAATCAGAATATGATATTTTACATGGCTCATAAGCAATACCACTAAATAGATTATTCATTGCTTTATTACCTTCTATTTCAGCAATTTTTTTACTCTTATAACCACATTTTGAAATTTGTTTTCTTTTTCCATCCACTTTAGCTACTTCAAAATAATATTCATACACATTTCCTCTTTTTCTTGTATTAACTTTCATTATTTGTCCTCCCTCCTTTTCCAAATAAAAAAGAGCTAACAAATTAATTGTTAACTCTGTTTATAAGGATTATTCTGTCAACCGTTTTTTCTATCCGCTGACAAATCGCTGACAAATAACATTTTTAATACTGGCGTATGTTTCGGAATTCCTTGTATTTACTTGTTTCTTCCGCAACAATTCTTATATTTGAGGCCACTCCCACATGGACATGGATCATTTCTCTTTGGCTTTTTCTCTGCTTTTACAGGTTCTTTAACCTTTGCTTTACCATCAGCATAATTGCCTTCAATAGGTTTAGCTTTAAAGTTTTGTTTGATTTCCATTCTTAATAAGAATTGAGCAATAGATTTTTCAATACCATCTTGCATTGCTTCAAACATATCATAACCTTCAAGAGCATAAGCTTGTAATGGATTCCTTTGGCCGTAGCCTCTTAAACCAATACCTTCTCTTAAGTTATCCATATCAGCAATATGTTTAATCCATGCTTCATCAATAACTCTTAAACTTATATGTCTTTCAAAGTCATTAACGATTTCTGGAGCGATAACTTTAATCTTATTTTCATAATCACTTATAACTGTTTCAGAAATTATATTATAAACTTCTTCTTCAGATTTACCTGATAAATCTTTAACATCTAATTTACCATGTTTTAATAAGTTATTATTTAATACATCAAGAATAGCTTCTAAATCAGCATCAGTTAAATAACCTTCAGATGCTATATGAGAATCTATTAAATCATCTAAATAATTTTTAATAATTTCTATTACAACATCATGAATAGTCTCAGTATCAAGTACTTCATTACGTCTCTTATAAATTATATTTCTTTGTTCAGAAACGATATTATCATAGTCTAGTAAGTTCTTACGAGAATCATAGTTGTTTCCTTCTACTTTTCTTTGAGCACTTTCAACGGACTTAGTAAACATCTTACTTCTTACTTGTTCCATCTCATCTAAACCTAATGACTTAACCATGTCTTTTACTCTATCAGGAATAAATCTCTTCATTAATTCATCTTCAAATGAGATAAAGAATTGTGAATAACCTGGATCTCCTTGACGACCAGCACGACCACGTAACTGATTATCAATACGACGAGATTCATGTCTTTCAGTTCCTATTACACATAAACCGCCTAATTCAACAACGCCTTCGCCTAGTTTAATATCGGTACCACGACCAGCCATGTTAGTGGCAATAGTAACTGCACCTTTTTCACCGGCTTTAGCAATGATTTCAGCTTCACGAGCATTATTCTTAGCATTTAATACTTCATGTTTAATATGTTCTTTTTCCAACATCTTAGATAATTTTTCATTGTTCTCTACAGATATTGTACCAACTAGAATTGGTTGTCCAGTTGCATGAATTCTTTTAATAAATTCAACAATGGCTTTATACTTGCCTGATTCAGTAGCATACATTAAATCAGCCATATCTTGTCTTATACAAGGTTTATTTGTTGGTATTTCAATAACATACATGTTATAGATATCACGGAATTCTTCTTCTTCAGTCTTAGCAGTACCTGTCATACCAGATATTTTCTTATACATTCTGAAGTAATTTTGGAATGTGATAGTAGCCATGGTACGTGTTTCTTCATTAACCTTAACACCTTCCTTGGCTTCAATTGCTTGATGTAATCCATCAGAGAATTGTCTACCTTCCATTAAACGTCCTGTAAATTGATCAACAATTACAACTTTACCTTCAGCATTAACAACATAGTCAACATCTAAAGCCATACCATAGTTGGCTTTTAAAGCTTGGTTAATATGGTGTACTAATACTGTATTATCTTCATCATATAAGTTATCAATATTAAAGAACTTTTCAACTTTATGAGAACCAGCTTCAGTAAGCATAACACTTTTAGTTTTTAAATCTAAAGTATAGTCTTCATCTTCTTTAAAATTCTTTACTGCTGTATTAGCATCTTGATATAAATTTTCTGAATTAAATTTACCACCAGAAATTATTAATGGTGTACGAGCTTCATCAATTAAGATTGAGTCAACCTCATCTAGAATGATGTAGTTTAATTTTCTTTGTACACGATCATTTGGTCTAACAACCATATTATCTCTTAAATAATCGAATCCAACTTCATTATTAGTTGAATAAGTTATATCACAGTTATAAGCTGCACGTTTTTCTTCAGGAGAAAGTTCTCTTAAATTAACACCTACAGTTAATCCTAGGAATGTATAAATAGGTCCCATCCATTCAGCATTACGTACTGTTAAGTATTCATTTACAGTTACAACATGAACACCTTCACCAGTTAATGCATTTAAATAAGCTGGTAATATAGTTGTAATAGTTTTACCTTCACCAGTTTTCATTTCAGCTATGTTACCATAGTGAAGTGCTAAACCACCTAATAATTGAACATAGTAAGGTTTTTCACCAATCTTACGATAAGCTGCTTCTCTTACTGTAGCAAATGCATCAACAATTATATCTTCATCGTCAACTGTTGCTCCATTTTCTATTCTTTCTTTTAAATCCTTAGTCATGTGTTGTAATTCATCATCACTCATCTTAGTGAACTTGTCATCTAAGGCTTCAATTTTATCAGCTATTTTTTTAAATCTTCTTAATTCTTTTACTTCTGTATCAAAAATACCACTTAGAATTCCCATATTAACCTCCATATATATAGTTATTTTACCATAAAATACAATAAAACAATCATTTTTTACACAATGTTTATTATAACATACAAAAGACGCATATTTAAATATAAAATGCGCCTTTAAATAAATTATTCAATTAATTATTCAATCGAATCAATTATACCATAGTTGCCATCTTTTCTCTTATATACAACTGAGAAGCATCCTTGATCTATATTCTTAAATACAAAGAAATCATGATCAATTAGTTCCATTTGTAATATGGCTTCTTCTTCACTCATAGGTTTAGATTCTATTGTTTTTCTTTTTACAATTGTTGATGGCTTTTCATTATCTTCGATAGTTTCAGCCACATAAGCAAATGCAAAATCAGGTTCAGCCTTCTTATGACTATTTAAGCGTGTTTTATTTTTTCTAATTTGTCTTTCAAGAACATCAGTAACTAAATCAATTGCAGCATATAAATCATTGTTGGTTTCCTCTGCTCTTAATGTAAATTTGTTTGTTGGAATAGTAACTTCAATCGTATCTAAATCATTTTTAGACTTGATTAGTACTTTTGCATTAATAGATGAAGCATTATCATAATACTTGTCTAAACGTGCAAGTTTATCCTCCACATACTTTTTGATTGAATCAGTTATTTCAATCTTGTCGCCACGAATATTAATATTCATAACATCACCTTCCTATAATTATTATATCAAAATATGTGAAAATATAAAGAAAAATAAGTGTTTATTACACTTATTCTATATTACCAGTTCTTGATAAATCTCTTTCTTTGATTACTTCTCTTTTATCATACAATTTTTTACCCTTACATAATCCTAAAAGTATTTTGGCATGATTTCCTTTAAAATATAGTTTTAAGGGAATAAGAGTTAATCCTTCAAGTTTTACATCATCATATAAACGATCGATCTCGTTTTTATGTAATAATAACTTTCTTGTTCTTCTTTCTTCATGGTTAAATTGATTGCCTTCATTATATTTAGCAATATACATATTTAATATATATACTTCACCATTTTTAATTCGAGCATAGGTATCTTTTAAATTAGCTGAACCATTTCTTATTGATTTAATTTCTGTTCCAGTTAAAACAATACCACATTCAACTTCTTTTATAATAAAGTAATCAAAATAAGCTTTCTTATTTTTTAACTCTATCATGATCTTTTTCTAACCTTATCTTTCACAATTTTGTTGTTATTGAACTTTTTTTCATCATCCAATAATGATTGTTTATGTAAGCCAAAGTCAATTGTTGATTCAATTTTAGATGCTCCAGTACAGAAGAAGTGAATTGGATCTCCTAAACGATAAATCTTCTTTGTCTTTTGACCAACAGCCATCATAGCAATTTCATTGAATTCAAATGGTTCATCCATGGTATCAAAGGACATTAAGCCTTCAATATAATCGTTAGTTCTAATATACATTCCATAAGATGTTATACCAGTTATAATTCCATCAAATTCTCTACCTATACAACTTTCCATATATTGAGCCATGAACATCTTGTCAACTTCTCTTTCACAAGAATCACTATTAACTTCTCTATCGGAAGATATCTTAGCTTGTGCAGGAAGTGTATCATTAAAGTATGTTAATGTCTTATCACTAAAGTCATTTGAGAATATTGTACGATGTAATACACGATTAATTGTTGTATCTGGATATCTTCTAATTGGACTTGTGAAGTGGCAATAATATTTAGATGCTAAGGCAAAGTGTCCAGTATTTATTGTTGAATAATAAGCTTTAGCTTGTGATCTAATTGCTAGTTCATGAATTGGAATTAATTTTTCTTCAGGAGCTTCAATTTGCTCAAGAATCTTTTGGAAGTCCTTTGGTGAAATTTCTCCATTAAACTTACCATTTATATGATATCCATTAGCTTCACAGAAAGTTAAGAAACTTTGTAAACGATCTGGGCTTGGAGTCTCATGATCACGATATATTGCTGGAATTCCTCCATCAACAAAGAAAGCTAGAGTACTTGCAACTGATTCATTGGCTGCAATCATAAAATCTTCAATTAACTTTTGTCCTTCACCACGAATATCTGGATGGCATCCTATACAAACACCTTTATCATCAAATTCTAACTTAGGTTCAACAGTATCAAATTCTATTGATCCACGGTCTTGTCTTTCTTTTCTAATTAATTTATGTAACTCATTCATTAATTTTAAATCATCAGCAAATGGTTCATATCCTTCAGGTATTGTATCTTTTTCAATAATTTGATTAACGGCATCATATGTCATCTTTTTACTTGAATGAATTATAGATGGATAAATATCAGAACTAACTACTTTTCCTTTTCCATTAATCATCATATCACAGGTAATAGCACATCTATCAACGCCTTCGTTAAGCGAACATATACCATTAGATAATATATGTGGAAGCATTGGGAATACTGAGTATCCTAGATAAACTGATGTTGCACGTTTAAGTGCTTCTTTATCTAGAGGAGAACCTTCAGGTACATAGTATCCAACATCTGCAATACTAACCTTAAGATTATATAAATCTCCAACCTTTTTTATGCCTATTGAGTCATCTACATCTTTTGTATCTTTTCCATCAATAGTAAATATTACTTCATCTCTTATATCTTTACGTCCTTCAAAATCAGCAGGTAAAACTTCTGTTGGTAAAGCACGGGCTTGTTCCATGACATCTTCTGGGAATTCCTCAAATACATCATGTTGAGCTGCGATTATTTTAATATCAGCACCTGGGGCATCCTTATGACCTAAGTGAGCGGCTACATGAGCTGTATAATTGTTTTTACCTAAATCATCATCTAAAGTAACTGCTAATAATTCTCCATCAACGCAGCCCTTAAATTCTTTAGGATCTATATTTAATTTAATAGGTGTTTTTTCAATAGGATTAAACACATATGTTCCACCTACATTGGTAATTACACCTACAATGTTTTTAATTCCTCTTTTTTTAACTTGTAATACTTTTCCCTCAATTTTAGATCCTTTTCTACTACCTAATATTTCTACTAAAACAGTATCTCCATCTAAAGCATAGTTAAGTTGATCATAGGCGATATGAATAGAAGGTTCTTCTGCATGTTTTTCAGGATTCTTCATATTCTTGGCATCAAGGAAACCATATCCCTTATCTTTTACATCAATTACGCCAATTCTAAAATTCGAACAGTTATCATATAAAATATATTTATCTTTATTTGTACGATAGATATCTAAATTTTCTACCATATCAAATAATGTCTCTTTTAGTTTAGTATAACCTTCTAAAGAGTTTATGCCTAATGATGTAGCAATATCTTCCATCTTGATGGCATCGTATTTGTTTTTTAATAAGCCTATAATCTCGTCTTTCATAATCATCACCTACGTTGATTATATCATTAATATCAACTAAAAATGTAAAAAAAAACACATAATGTGCTTTTATTGTAAATATAGTATAAAAGATATAACAAAGAATACTATTCCTAATACTAATGTTAGTCTACTTATAAATAATTCTGATCCTCTTTCCTTAACATTTTGGAAAAGTTCAGCATTACCACCTGATATAATTTGTCCACCATCTTCTGCCTTATTACTTTGTAATAATACTAAAGCTATAAGAATTACAGAAACTACTAAAAGAATATTTTCTAACATTCAACTCACCTGACTTCTTAAATAATTTAACATATCTATTAACCTTTTTCAAGTTAATAACGTTATTAGATATTATATATTATCTGTAAAAAACAATCAATTAATATTTTTGTCTATTAAAAAATCTATTCATCATGATATAATGGATAGTATAAAGGGAGATGGCAATGTGAAACTTGTTTCTTTAACTAACGATCAATTTGAAAAATTTGCAAGTACTCACCCACTTAATAACTACATGCAGACATATAAATATGCTTTAGTTATGACTGATGCTGGCTATGATTACGATTTCATGGGCTATGAAGATGATAATAGTAATATTGTTGCTGCTTCCCTTATTCTTTCAAAAAGTATAACTGGTAAAGTTAAATATGGATATGCTCCTAAGGGTTTTTTAATTAATTATTATGATGAAGTATTATTAAAGAGTTTCTTAAGAGACTTAGTAATATATTATAAAGATAAAAATTTTGTTTTCATTAAATTTAATCCCGAGATTATAACTGGTCAAACAGATATAAACCATAAATATCAAATGGCTTACAATGGTAATGTTAGGATAATAGATGCTTTAAAATCTATGAGTGTTAAAAGACGTATGGAATTAAGAGAATTCGACTTGATGGAGCCTAAGTTTAATGCTTATATAAACCTTAAGACATTTTCTATTAATTCAGTAAATAGAAACTTCAGAAAAAAAGTAAGGAAATGTATTAAATCAGGTATGAGTTTAGTATCTGGCGATGTTAAATCGATGGATAAATTATATAGTTTTATTAGTATGAAGACAAATAAGAACATCCAATATTACAGGACATTATTTAATGTATATAATCGAGATAATTCTATTGATTTATTATATGTTAACATGAATTTTGAAACGGCTTTATTATTTGCTCGTGATAAATACGAAAAAGAACAAGTTAAAAATGATGAATGGAATAACATAATACAATCCAAGCCAACACCTAGAAATCTTAATGCAAAAATGAATTCAGATAAGAAACTTGCTGCTTATAAAGATTTAGTTATTAAGGCAACAGATGGTTTAAAAGCGCATAAGGAAACAATCATAGCTGGCGCCATAGTTATCAAACATTATAATAGAGTTTCAATTATTACATCAGGATATGATGAGCAATATAAATTCTTAAATCCTAATCACTTCTTATATTATGCTATATTTGAAAGATATAAACCATATTTTAGCTTTTGTGATTTGCATGGTGTATCAGGTAATTTTGAACATACATCTCAATATAATGGATTGAATCAATTTAAATTAAAATGGAACCCTGTAATATATGAGTTTATTGGAGAATTTGATTTAATAATAAATAATTCGACATTTAAGAGATTAATTAAAACTAGTTTTATTGAAGATGAATTCAATAAGAAAAGAAGTTTCTAACACCTTTTAGGTGTTTTTTTATACAAAAAAATAAGACTTGCGTCTTACTTTCTTGTAATTCTAAATCTTTCGTTTGGATCAAGAATTGATTTTCTTATTCTTATATCATCTGGAGTTACTTCTACATATTCATCATCAGCGATAAATTCTAGAGCTTCTTCAAGATTGAATTTCTTAAATGGTACTAATGCTATTGCATCATCAGATGCTTTACTTCTTGTATTAGACATTTCCTTATTCTTACATGGATTAACATTTAAATCATTATCACGATTATGAATACCAACAACCATACCAACATAAACATCTGTTGCAGGTCCAACTATTAATTGTCCACGATCTTGTAAGTTAAATAATGAATATCCTAATGTCTTACCAGTTTCCATAGAAACTAAGACACCATTTTTTCTAGCTTGGATTTCTCCAGCATATGGTTTGTAGTCATCAAATGATCTAACCATGATACCTTCTCCACGAGTATTAGTAATAAAACTTGATCTATAACCAATTAAGCCTCTTGTTGGAGCTGAGAAATGTAGATGAGTATAATTATCATCAGATGTTGTCATACCCATTAGTGTACCTTTTCTCTCTTGTAAATCCTTGATAACTGTTGATGCGTAGTCATTTGGTACATTAATAATTACTGTTTCAAATGGTTCATATTTATTACCATCTTTTTCATGTATTAATACTTTAGGTTTAGAAACACATAGTTCATAACCTTCACGTCTCATATTTTCAAGTAAAATTGATAAGTGTAATTCACCACGTCCAGATACTTTATAACCATCTGATCCTTCAAGTGGTTCAACTCTTAAACCAACATTAGTTTCAAGTTCTCTATCAAGTCTTTCTTTAATATGTCTAGTAGTTAAGAACTTACCTGATTTACCAACAAATGGTCCATTGTTAACAAGGAAATTCATTGATAATGTAGGTTGTTCAATTTCAATTGGTGGAAGTGGATCAGGGTGTCCAGTTTCACATATAGTATCTCCAATAGAGATTTCGCTACAACCAGCTACAGTAACAATATCACCATAGTAAGCTTCTTGTTTTTCTATTCTATTTAAGCCTTGATTAACAAATAATTTAGTAATCTTAAAGTTATCTTGCTCACCATTATTTTTATATAATGTAACACTCTCTCCAGCTTTAACTTTACCTTTAGTAACTCTACCAATTCCAAGTCTTCCAATATAATCATCATATCCTAATGTAGATACTTGTAATTGTAAATGATCAGATTCACTACCTTCAAAAGGTTTTACTTGTTGTAATACAACATCTAGTAATGGTTCAATACTCTTACTAGACATATCATTTGGATCTAATGTAGCAATTCCGTCTCTGGCAACACCATAGACAATTGGGAAATCTAATTGCTCATCAGTTGCATTTAAATCAACAAACAAATCAAATGTTTCATTAACTACTTCTTGAATACGAGCATCTTTCTTATCTATTTTATTAATAAATAATATTGGTTTTAGATTTTGCTCTAAAGCTTTTGATAAAACGAATCTAGTTTGAGGCATAGGTCCTTCAGCAGCATCGACTATTAAAACAACAGTATCAACTGTTCTAATGATTCTTTCTACTTCTGATGAGAAATCAGCATGTCCTGGAGTATCAACTATATTAATCTTATAATCTTTATATTTGATAGCACAATTCTTTGAATAAATTGTGATTCCTCTTTCTCTTTCTATTTGATCAGAGTCCATGACTTGATCTACCAACTCATCATGTTCATTAAAAACGCCATTTTGACGTAATAAAGCATCAACTAATGTGGATTTTCCAGCATCTACGTGGGCGACAACTGCTATGTTTATAATTTTATCCATATATACCCATCCCTTCATAACTATTAAATAATACTCTAGAATGGTTTAAAATGCAAGAAAAATTTATTCTTGGTTTTTTTCTTAGTCACATTAATGTATAATTATGTAAGGTGATATTATGAAAAATAAATTAATTAAAGGTATTAAAAAGATATTTAACAATAAATTATATATTTTGAGTTTTATATTCTCAGTTATCATAATATCTATAATCTATAAAACGAAAGACGTTACTCCTTTTGGTTCTAAAAGCTTATTGTGTGTAGATTTTTATCATCAATATGGCCCAATGCTTGGTGAATTATATGATAGAATGCATAATTTTTCTTCATTTATTTATTCATTCAATATGGGATTAGGTCTTCCATTCTTTAGAAACTTCTTGAATTATTTATCAAGTCCTTTTAATTTAATAATAATGTTATTTAAGAGAAGTGATTTAGTAACTTCTTATTCTTATATTATTGGTTTAAAGGCTGTATTTGCTTCAGTAAATATGACAT
The DNA here is from genome assembly GCA_937863745.1 of uncultured bacterium. Taxonomy (GTDB): domain Bacteria; phylum Bacillota_I; class Bacilli_A; order RF39; family UBA660; genus UBA6985. The sequence goes on from CALMHN010000067.1 coordinate 11,498, forward strand.
ATTACTTAAGCAAGAAGTTTAATAAAAAGGATTTGTATTTAATAATGTTTGGAATTATTTATGCATTCTCAGCATATTTTTCCGCTTATTATTGGGATTTAATGTGGTTAGATGGAATGGTATTCCTTCCTTTAGTTGCTTTAGGTATCGAAAACATTGTTAATAAAGGTACTTGGAAATTTTATACAATATTCTTGGCTATTATGCTTGTTTCTAATTATTTTATTGGTTATATGATATGTATATTCTCTGTTGTATATTTCCTTATTTATAATATATATAAAACTAAACTTAATAAAAGTTCAATTAAGTTATTCTTTAAAAATTGTTTGAAGTTTATTGTTGCTTCTCTACTTGCGGGAATGTTAACTGCCGCTTTATTGGTTCCTATGTATTATTCAATGAAATCTATTAGTGCAACTGGAGGTACAATTCCTAAGACTCAATATTATGATTTTACGCTAGAGGATTTCTTGAAATACCATTTAACTGGTGCTCCAACTACCACTTTTGCTTCCGATAAAATCACGGCACCAAATATTTCATGTGGAATACTAGCTGTAGGATTATTCTTATTATATTTACTTAATTTGGATATACCTATAAAAAATAAAATATGTTATATATTACTCTTAAGTTTCTTTATGTTAGCGTTCTTTTCTCCACAGTTGGATTATATTTTACATGCTTTCCATGTTCCAAATGATTTACCTTATAGATATTCATTTATTTATACATTCGTATTTGTACTTATAGCTGCGTATTCGGCTACAAATATAAAAAAGATGGAATTTCCTTTAATAATTATAAGTTACGCATTTTTAATGGTGTTATTACTTTCAATATCAAAAGATAATTGGGTTGGAATGACAACAAATATGATCTATATAAATATGATATTGTTAACTCTATATTTTGTTTTGTATTCAGGATATCGATTAATCAACAATTTAAAAAATATGTTTTATATTGCTTTAATATGTGTAAGTGCAATTGATGTAATTGTATCAATTAATCTTAATTGGAATATTACTCAGGTACTTTCCATATTCTATCAGGATTATAATGCGACTGAGGAATTATTAAATTATGTGGATGACTATGATAATTCTTTATTCTACCGTATTGAAAACACATCAATGATGACTTTAAATGATGCTTCATGGTATAACTACCACGGAATGACAACATTTTCTTCAATGGCTTACCAATCTATGGCAGTATTACAAAATAATCTAGGTATGCCTGGAAATGATATAAATAGTTATTATTATGTTCAATCAACTCCAATTTATGATTTGATGTTTGATATGAAATACTTTATAGGTAACTCTAATGATTTAAAAAGATATACTCCAATTAAATCAATTGAGGAAACAGCAAACAAATTCAATTATAATGTTGGTTTAATATTTGGTACTAAATCTCAACTTAGAGGCTGGAAACACTCGGGAAATGATCCTTTTCAAATAGAAAACGATTTTATGGAAGAAGCCACTGGCATTGATAATGTCTTGGTGGAAGAACAACCTTCAAAGAGTATTAAGGTACTTGATGACGGAAATGAGACTATCATGGAATATATTTATGATAATCCTAATGATAACTTATACTATTATTCAAAAAATTATTCAATTGATTTTATGGTTGTAGGTGACTGTGTATATTATCGAAGTGATAATTATAATGATTATGATATAGATGGAATGAGCTATAAATATGCTCAAAGTTACAGCGAAGCTAAAGTTGTAAACATTAATTCTAGCGATGATAAAGTAGTTATATATGTTGCATATAATTCATATTCTTCTAATGCATTTAAATTATATAGTATTAATCAAGAGAAATTTGAAGAAGCTTATAATTATTTAGCAAAATATAAATTCAATATGTCATCATTTAAGGAATCCGAAATTACGGGAAATATTACTTTAGACGATTCTATGATGGTTTATACTTCAATACCTTACGACGAGGGATGGCATGTTTATGTTGATGGAAATGAAGTTGAAACATACGCTCTCGGAAATGCATTGCTATCTTTCAATGCAGATAAAGGTACTCATTATATAGTCATAAAATATCAGGCTAAAGGTTTTATATTAGGCGTCACATTAACCATTACTGCTATTTTACTAATGGTTATAGATAAGATATTTCATCATGCTATCTTTAATTTTATTAGAAAGATAAATAAAAAAATCAGCAAATTATTAAAAATAACATTTAAACCCATTAATAAAT